>NZ_JAWHNU010000015.1:0-85724 GCF_032582135.1 Pseudomonas syringae group sp. J309-1
TCACACTCTGGCCTTGATCGACGATGAGCTTGCAAACATCAAGCTTGAAGGCGGCATCGAATTTTCTGTATTTCTTGGTCATGGTGACTCCTCAATGGATATAGTTTCCCCTATTGAGGTGTCCGGGGTCATTAGACCAGCTCACACATCCAAAACCGCACAAACGGGCCCCAAGGTGGAGGGATCCACCTGACCAAAGAATCCCTGGCCCATGCGAAGAAAATGGTGGTGACAGCGAAGAGCTGATGGCTATCGCTTTCCGTGTAGGAGCTGCCAAAGGCTGCGAGGCAATGGCCGCCATTCGCTCAACGACGACCTCAAACCCGTGGGAGGCTGGCCTGTAAGCATAATTCCCGTGGGAGCGAATTCATTCGCGAATGGGCCGGTACATCCGCCACATTTGCGTCGTAAGGAATGCCGTCTTCGCGAATGAATTCGCACACAGATTTAGGCCCCTAACACCTTCTCACATCCAAAAACGCACAAAGGCGACCCTAGGGTCGCCTTTGCTGTTGCGTCAAAAAAGATTTAAGCCTTTTTATTGCGCACGTACAGCACCAAATTGTGATCCACCAAATCGAAACCGTGCCGCTCGACAATCGCCTTCTGAAGCTTTTCGATTTCTTCGTCGAAGAATTCGATCACTTCTCCGGATTCCACGTTGACCATATGGTCGTGGTGGCCGCCGTCAGCCAGTTCGAACACCGCATGTCCACCGTCGAAATTGTGGCGAACCACTAATCCGGCAGCTTCGAATTGGGTCAGGACACGGTAAACCGTGGCCAGTCCGACGTCCTCGCTAGCTTCCATCAGTGCCTTGTAAACATCCTCGGCACTCATGTGGCGCTGCTCGGCGGAATCGAGCATCTGTAGTATTTTGACCCGTGGCAGGGTCACTTTAAGTCCGGCTTTTCGTAGTTCGCTATTTTCAACCATGGTCAGCTTTCTCGCAGACGCTGCTTCGCAGCTTCTCTTAATGCAGGTATGATCGGGGTTTACGTTGTCCCAGCCAAGATAGTGGAAGTCGCCCACCGATGCAAAACACCAAGCTCCTGCTAACCAGTTTCACCCTTGTGGGACTGCTCGCACTCGCCGGTTGTTCATTCCCCGGGGTTTACAAAATCGACATCCAGCAAGGCAATGTCGTCACGCAGGACATGATAGACCAGTTAAGGCCGGGAATGACCCGACGGCAAGTACGGTTTATCATGGGCAACCCTCTGCTGACCGACACTTTCCATGCCGATCGCTGGGATTACCTGTACAGCTTGCAGCCTGGTGGCGGTGAACGTCAGCAAGAGCGTGTGTCGCTGATCTTCAACGGCAACGACCAATTGGTCAGTCTGTCGGGTGACTTCATGCCGGGCGTGAGCCGCGACGAAGCCATTCTCGGCAACGACGGCAATTCCACAGCCACGCCAGAGCAGCCGAAAGAAGAACCGGCCAAGCCAGGCTCGCTGCTGGATCAGATCCAGAAGGACGTCGACAAAGTCGAGACAGTTCCTGTTCCAACTCAGGAACCACTGGACGTGTCGCCGCAGTAAGCAATTACCGCAGGCACAAAAAAGCCCGGCATGCCGGGCTTTTTGCTGTCTGTGATTCGCTGAAACAATGGGCCTAACGTTCGCTCGCCTGCCGAGCCTTGGCGGCCTTGGCAGCTCGCAAGCGCCGAACTTCTTTCGGATCAGCCAGCAGAGGACGATAGATCTCAATTCGGTCGCCCTGCTCAAGAGCACGCTCGCGGCTTACAACCTTACCGAAGATCCCCACCGGGCAATTCGCCAGATCCAGTTCGGGAAATTCGTTACGAACGCCTGAGAGCAGCAATGCCTGTTGAACAGTTGAACCTGCCGGGACCTCGACAGCCTGCAAAAGCTGTCGATCTACACCGGCGCGCATCACCTCAATCGTTATGATTGCCTTAGACATGCAACTCTTTCGCTCGCTGGCAGAACGCATCCACCAACGTATTAGCCGCCTGATTGAACAAAGGCCCAAGGGTGGCACGCACGATCGGGCCAGCGTAATCGAAGGAAAGATCGAGGCTGATCTTGCAGGCTTTCTCGCCCAGCGCCTTGAACGTCCAGACGCCATGCAACTGCTCGAAAGGCCCTTCGACCAGATCCATCACGATGGACTGACCCGGCACCAGCGTGTTTTTCGTAATAAAATGCTGGCTCAGGCCGCCTTTAGCGATCTCCAGGCTGGCACGCATGTGCTCCTCGCTCGCCTCAAGCACCTTGGAGGCAGAGCACCAGGGCAAGAATTCCGAATAGCGCTCCACATCATTGACCAGGTCATAGAGATCCTTGGCCGGATAGGGCAAAAGAGCGGAACGTTGAATATGCGTAGTCATGTCAGCGTCAATTCCAAAGCTGCGCGGCAGATACTACAAGAATGCCGAACGGCGCCACATAGCGCATCAAAAAAACGTCAAAGCAAGGAGCGCCAAGGCTCGTCACCCAACCTGCGGATACTGCAAACACACGTCACCGTGGTGAACAGCGTGATGAACAAATCGACCTGGCGAGCCAGCATCGGTTCGAATGAAATATTAGTCACCTTTGCTTCAGGGGCAGAAATACTGGGTAGAAGCAGGCGCATTGTCCGGGATTAAATCATCGTGCTCAAGCGTGCAGCTTCCCATAGCCGACTTTGAAGCGAGTCCCTATAATGCGTCGCCTATGGCTAAGCTCAAGAAACACCCTACAGGGACCATCGCGCAAAATAAAAAGGCGCGTCACGATTACTTCATCGAACACAAGTTCGAGGCCGGTCTGGTCCTGGCTGGTTGGGAAGTAAAAAGTCTGCGTGCCAACAAGGTACAGCTGGTCGACAGTTACGTGCTGCTCAAAGACGGTGAGGCCTGGCTGATGGGTAGCCACATTTCGCCGTTGACGACTGCCAGCACGCACGTCATCGCTGACCCGACACGCACCCGTAAACTGCTGCTGAACCAGCGCGAGCTTGAAAAGCTGACGTCGTCTGTACAGCAGAAAGGCTATGCCTGCGTGGCTCTTTCCCTTTACTGGAAGCAGCACTTGATCAAGTGCGAAATTGCTCTGGGCAAGGGTAAAAAGGAATACGACAAGCGCCATACCGAGCGTGAACGTGATTCCGACCGCGAGCTGCAACGTGCCGTGCGGACCAAGGGTAAGGATGATTAGGCTTAAAGCCTGATCCCCTCCTTCCCTGCTGGCCTGACACTACGCTGTCGCAATGCAAACATTGAACCGGTAGGAGTGAACTTGTTCGCGAGACGCCAAGGCTGTGTACACAGAAATGGCCCCTCGCCAACAAGTTAGCTCCTACAGGTTTAATGTCTGCCGTGAGACACCGTGGAGTCATAACCCCCGACATCACATCCCGTTACGCCGCTCAGCCCGAGCCGTGCGCTGCGCCTGCTGCCGCACTTCTTCCAGGACTTCCTGCACGTACAGCAAATGACGACTGGAAATATCGCGGGCATCGTCCGCGCGGCCTTCGATAATCGCTGTGTATAACTCCCGGTGCTGACTGATCAGCATGTCGCGGGTTTCGCTGCGCTGTTTGTACATTCCGCCAATATTAGTCACCACGTTGCGCTTGAGCAGATCGAATAGCCCGCGGATGGTGTGCAGCAAAATGGCGTTATGACTGGCTTCAGCAATGGCCATGTGAAAGCTGGCATCCGCTGCGCCCTCCTCCGCTCGACTGACCTCCCCCTCGCGCCCATAACAATCCTGCAACGTGTCGAACGCTAACCGCAAACGCTCGCGATCCACATCCGTCGCACGCATGGCCGCGTAATAAGCGCAGGACGCTTCAAGCGTGTGACGAAACTCCAGCAAGTCGCGCTGCGCATCCGGGCTGCTTTCCAGCAGATGCAGCAGCGGATCACTAAAGGTCGAACCAATGTTTTCCACCACATAATTGCCGCCGCCCTGACGGCTCATCAACAAGCCCTTGGCGGTCAGTTTCTGGATCGCTTCGCGCAGGGAGGGCCGGGAAACACCAAATTGCTCGGCAAGCAAACGCTCGGCAGGCAGACGACCGCCGGATTTCAACGTGCCCTCAAGAATCATTCGTTCAAGCTGCTCGACAATATCGTCGGACAAACGGCGCTGACGCACCTGATCAAAGCCCATCACTTTCACTCCACTCCCCGATCGTATTGTCGGGCCCGCGTATTCTGGCTCATTGCCGCGCTTCAAGCACCCGCCAGATACCGGCTGAAAAGCCGGATCAGCAGCGCATTTCACAGGGTCTCCTACGAAAGTCGCACCACTGCAAATTGACACATCAATAGCAACGCTTCTACGCTAGCGAGCAGACATTGTAAATTGGTATTACCAATTATCCAATGCCAGCGTCAGCAGCTACTCTCTACTGCGCTGCAAGAACCTTTCGGGATGACGAAAGGCTTGAACTGGTGAGCTGTGCGATTCGTTCGTCAGCATCGGCAAGACGTCCGCCACCTTGGGCGTAAGACCGAAGCCTCGCACGTAAGACACGGAATACCGGGCCTATCCAAAAACAATTAGGGGCCTCCCATATGCAAACCTGGCAACAGCTCTACACACCCTTGGGCAGTCTTGGCCTTTCGGCCGCCGCTGCACTCATACCCATCGTGTTTTTCTTTCTGGCATTGGCCGTCTTCAGGCTCAAAGGGCACATCGCTGGCAGCATTACGCTGGCGTTATCGGTTCTGGTCGCGATCTTTGCGTTCCAGATGCCGGCCGGCATGGCGCTCGCGGCCGCTGGATATGGGTTTGCGTACGGGCTGTGGCCCATCGCATGGATCATCGTAGCTGCGGTATTCCTCTACAAACTGACCGTCAAAAGCGGACAGTTCGAGATCATCCGCAGCTCGGTCATGTCCATTACCGATGACCAGCGCCTGCAAGTGCTGTTGATCGCGTTTTGTTTTGGGGCTTTTCTGGAAGGTGCGGCAGGCTTCGGCGCACCGGTAGCAATCACCGCCGCCTTGCTGGTCGGCCTCGGTCTGAACCCGCTTTACGCGGCAGGCTTGTGTCTGATCGCCAACACCGCGCCGGTCGCGTTCGGAGCCTTGGGGATTCCGGTAATCGTGGCGGGTCAGGTTTCAGGCCTCGACCCGTTCAAGATTGGCGCCATGGCGGGTCGGCAATTACCGTTCCTGTCGGTGTTCGTGCCGTTCTGGCTGATGTTCATGATGGACGGCGTCAAAGGCGTCAAAGAAACCTGGCCCGCCGCACTGGTCGCAGGCCTGAGCTTCGGGATTACCCAATACCTGACCTCCAACTACATTGGCCCGGAACTGCCGGACATCACCTCGGCACTGGTGAGCATGGTCGCACTGACCTTTTTCCTCAAAGTCTGGCAGCCCAAAAAAGCGGGTGAGACCGTCGTCAGCAGTTCGGGCGGCGCAGCGGTCATGGGCAACCCTGGCAGTTTCAATCAACCGCGCTCCTCGGTTAAATCGCCCTACACCATGGGCCAAATCTTCAAGGCATGGTCGCCGTTTCTGATCCTCACCGTAATGGTCACCATCTGGACGCTGAAGCCCTTCAAGGCGATGTTTCTGGCCGGTGGCGCCATGCAGGCGTGGACGATGAACATCCCTATTCCGTACCTCGACCAACTGGTGATGAAAACCGCGCCTATCGTCGCGACCGCGACAGCCATGCCTGCCGTGTACAAGTTCGACCTGATCGCAGCGTCGGGTACGGCGATTCTGTTCTCCGCTATCCTCGCAATGATCGTATTGCGGATCACACCGAGCACCGGTCTGACTACCTTCAAAGAAACCCTGAAAGAACTGCGCTGGGCCATCGTGTCCATCGGCATGGTGTTGGCCTTCGCCTTCGTCATGAACTACTCGGGCATGTCCTCGACCCTGGCGTTGGTACTGGCGGGCACCGGCGCAGCCTTCCCGTTCTTCTCGCCATTCCTGGGTTGGCTGGGCGTGTTCCTGACGGGTTCGGATACGTCGTCCAACGCACTGTTCGGCTCACTGCAAGCAACCACCGCGCATCAAGTGGGCGTCAGTGATGTGCTGATGGTCGCGGCCAACTCCACGGGCGGCGTGACGGGCAAGATGATTTCCCCGCAATCCATCGCCGTTGCCTGCGCAGCGACCGGGCTGGTGGGCAAGGAATCCGACCTGTTCCGTTTCACCCTCAAGCACAGCATTTTCTTCGCCACCATCATCGGCTGCATGACCTACGCCCAGGCGTACTGGTTCACCGGCATGCTGGTGCACTGATGAAACAAGCGCCGGGCGCACTCAGCGCGCCCGGCTGCCCACTTACTCAAGTTGTGAGAGCCCATGATTATTTCCGCCTCCACTGACTATCGCGCAGCCGCGCAACGCAAGCTGCCGCCGTTCCTGTTTCACTACGCTGACGGCGGCGCTTACGCCGAGCACACCTTGCGCCACAACGTCTCGGACCTTGCCAGCATTGCCTTGCGCCAGCGCGTCCTGAAAAACATGTCCGAACTGAATCTGGAAACCTCGCTGTTTGGCGAAACCATGAGCATGCCCATGGCCTTGGCGCCCATCGGGTTGTGCGGCATGTACGCCCGCCGAGGCGAAGTACAGGCAGCGCGCGCGGCCGCCAGCAAAGGTATCCCGTTCACCTTGTCCACCGTGTCGGTCTGCCCGATTGAAGAAGTCGCTCCCGCCATCGACCGCCCCATCTGGTTTCAGCTCTACGTGCTCAAGGACCGCGGCTTCATGCGCAACGCCCTGGAGCGCGCCAAAGCCGCCGGGGTCAAAACGCTGGTGTTCACCGTGGACATGCCGGTCCCGGGCGCGCGCTACCGTGACGCCCATCACGGCATGAGCGGCGCCAACGGCCCGATGCGCCGGGTGCTGCAAGCCATGACCCATCCTCAATGGGCGTGGGATGTCGGTGTCAACGGCCGCCCCCACGACCTGGGCAACATCTCGACCTACCGAGGTAACCCGACCGGCCTTGCCGACTATATTGGCTGGCTGGGCAACAACTTCGATCCGTCCATTTCCTGGAAGGATCTGGAGTGGATCCGCGACACCTGGGACGGCCCGATGCTGATCAAGGGCATTCTTGACCCGGAAGACGCCCGCGACGCCGTGAAATTCGGCGCTGACGGCATCATCGTGTCCAACCACGGCGGCCGCCAGCTCGACGGCGTGCTGTCCAGCGCTCGCGCCCTGCCCGCCATCGCCGACGCGGTGAAAGGCGATCTGAAGATCCTCGCTGATTCCGGCATCCGTAGCGGGCTGGACGTGGTGCGCATGATCGCCCTCGGTGCCGACGCCGTGCTCATCGGCCGCGCGTTCATCTACGCCCTGGCCACCCACGGCGAAGCTGGCGTGAAGAACTTGCTCGACCTGTTCGAAAAAGAGATGCGCGTAGCCATGGTGCTGACCGGAGCCAAATCCATCAGCGAGATTTCCCGGGATTCACTTGTCCGTGAATTGGGCGTCTGAGCTCATGCATCAAAACGTACGCGGCACGCCAGATGCCGCGACGTCGCTAATCCTTAAAACCTGAGCCCCTGACTGCCTGAGGAAGACCGCATGAGCCTCCCTGCCTCCTTCCTGACCGAAGCCGACCGTTTGATCCCTGCCAATCGCCGCTTCGACGATGCGCTTTCAACATTGGCATTCGGCACCGACGCGAGCTTTTACCGGCTGATTCCCAAGCTGGTGATCCGCGTTGAATCAGAAGACGAAGTGATCGCCTTGCTCAAACTGGCCCAGCGCGAAAAAGTCCCGGTGACCTTTCGCGCCGCTGGCACCAGTCTCTCCGGCCAGGCCATCAGCGACTCGGTGCTATTGGTATTGGGCGACAACTGGAACGGCCGCGAAGTGCGCGAGCACGGCACGCAAATCCGCCTGCAACCGGGCGTTATCGGTGCACAAGCCAACGCCTGGCTCGCGCCCTATGGCCGCAAGATCGGCCCGGACCCGGCCTCAATCAACGCCTGCAAAATCGGCGGCATCGTCGCCAACAACGCCAGCGGCATGTGCTGCGGCACGGCGCAAAATACTTACCACACCCTCGCAGGGATCCGCGTGGTAATGGCCGACGGCACACTGATCGACACAGAAGACCCGAACAGCGTTGCGGCCTTTCGTGTCAGCCATGCCGACTTGCTGGAAGAACTGGCCAGACTGGGCCGTGAGACCCGCGCCAACACCGAACTGGCCGCAAAGATTCGCCACAAATACCGCCTGAAAAATACCACCGGCCTGTCACTCAACGCCCTGGTGGATTTCGATGAGCCGCTGGATATCCTCAGCCACCTATTGGTCGGATCCGAGGGCACGCTGGGTTTTATCAGTGCGGTGACCTACGACACCGTCATCGACCATCCCAATAAAGCCTCTGCACTGATCGTCTTCCCGGACGTAGAAAGCTGCTGCAACGCCGTCACCATCCTGAAAAGCCAACCCGTGGCCGCTGTCGAATTGCTCGACCGACGCAGCATGCGCTCGGTGCAGGACAAACCCGGCATGCCCGCTTTCGTACGTGAACTGTCGGCAAATGCCTGCGCGTTGCTGATCGAAGCCCGCGCCGCCTCGCGCCCCTTACTGCATGAACAACTGGCGCAGATCATGGCTTCGCTGGCGTCTTTTCCGGTGGAGAAACAAGTCGACTTCACCGAAGACCCGCTGGAAAACGCTCGTCTGTGGGCCATTCGCAAAGACACCTTCCCCGCTGTCGGCGCAGTCCGCCAGACCGGCACCACGGTCATCATCGAAGACGTGACCTTCCCCGTCGAACAACTGGCTATCGGCGTGCGGCGCCTCATCGCGCTGTTCGACAAACACCACTACGACGAAGCCATCCTGTTCGGCCATGCGCTGGAAGGTAATCTGCACTTCGTCTTCACCCAGGGCTTCAACAACCCTGAAGAGGTCGCCCGCTATCAGGCGTTCATGGAAGACGTCGCGCAACTGGTGGCCGTCGAATTCGGCGGCTCGCTCAAAGCCGAACACGGCACCGGGCGCAACATGGCGCCCTTCGTCGAACTGGAATGGGGCCACGACGCCTATCAACTGATGTGGCAACTCAAACGGCTGCTCGACCCCTCCGGCATTCTCAACCCTGACGTAGTGTTGAGTACCGATCCGCAGATCCACCTCAAGCACCTGAAACCACTGCCCGCCGCCGATGAAATCATCGATAAATGCATTGAGTGTGGTTTCTGCGAACCGGTCTGCCCTTCCAAAGGCCTGACCCTTAGCCCACGGCAACGCATCGTCATCTGGCGCGACATTCAGGCGCGGAAACGTGCGGGCATCAACACCGTTGAGCTGGAAAAGGCCTACCACTATCAAGGCATCGAAACCTGCGCCGCCACCGGCCTGTGCGCGCAACGCTGCCCCGTCGGCATCAATACCGGCGAGTTGATCAAAAAGCTGCGCAGCCAGGAAGCCAGTCACACACAAGCCGCAGGCTGGATGGCCAACCACTTCAAAACCATGCTGCAAGGTGCGCGCTTCACCCTGCACGCCGCCAATGGCGCGCGCATGCTGCTGGGCGCGCCACGCCTGGCAAAAATATCCGCCGCGCTGAGCAAAGCCTCCGCCGGGCGCGTGCCCCAGTGGTCCCCAGCCATGCCGCAGCCTGAACAAGCGATTCGCTTCAGCCCGCCCGTCGAGGACCAACGCCCACGCGTGGTCTATCTCGCCGCCTGCGTGTCGCGGGTCATGGGCCCTGCTGCCGGGGACAGAGAGCAAATGTCACTGATGGATAAAACCCGTGGCCTGCTGGAAAAAGCTGGCTACCAGGTTGTGTTCCCCGACGATCAAGACAACCTTTGCTGCGGTCAGCCTTTTGCGTCAAAAGGTTACAAAGAACAGGCCGACGACAAGCGCCAACATCTGCTCGCTGCACTGAGCAAAGCCAGTCGCGGCGGACTCGATCCAATCTATTGCGACACCAGCCCGTGCACCTTGCGCCTGATGGAGAACCTCAAAGACACACGCCTGGATCTATACGATCCCGTACGTTTCATCCGCACCCACCTGCTCGACAAACTGACCTTCACACCCCAGCAAGAACCCATCGCCGTACACGTCACCTGCAGCACCCAGCATCTGGGCGAAAGCCAGGCACTGATTGAGCTGGCGCGCCTGTGCAGCATGAACGTGGTCATCCCGGAAGGCATTCATTGCTGCGGCTTTGCGGGGGATAAAGGCTTCACCACCCCAGAGCTGAACGCCCACTCACTGCGCACCCTTAAAGACGCCGTCCAGCACTGCAACGAAGGTATCTCCACCAGCCGCACCTGCGAGATTGGCCTGTCGCAACACGGCGGGATCGACTACCACGGGCTGGTCTATCTGGTAGATCGCGTCACACAGGCGAAAATCGGCTGATCACGACACAGCAGCGGCAATCGCCCCATTTTGGTGCCTATATCACGAAATATGGCTTTTTCACATGAGGCTGAAAAATAAATAGAACCCCTGCGTTTGTGCACAGTCAGTCTTAGTAAGCCCGCCAATCTGAGCAGGGCTTACTCAAAGACCTCGGCGACGGGCCTCATCGACCGGCCATACCGAGTCCACAGGCTAAAAAGGAGATACACAATGAAGCGCACAGCACTCACTGGATTGTTCCTCACCGCTGCCCTGTTGGGTTCCCCGGCGTTCGCCGCCGACGACCTTTGTGGTGCCAACCTGCAGACGCTGAAGGATGCCCATACTTCTGCCAATGCCAACATGTCGGCCGACACCAAAGCTGAAATCGAGAAAACCCAAGAAGATGCGACAAAGGCTCAAAAAGCTGGCGACGAAAAAACCTGCGTTGAACTGACCACCAAGACCATCACCAAGCTGAAAAACACTGGTTCGGCCAGCGAAGGCGCCAAGTAATCTGCATTTCGGCCAGCCCCGTGGCTGGTCGAAAACGGATGCGTCAGAAGGTCGACGCGAGGAGCTCATTGGAGTACACTCCGCGACCTGACTGCGAAAGCAGTCACCTGGGGCCGATTAGGATTCGACGCCGGTGATGAAACTTTAGGTGCATGCCGACTTGGTAACAGAAGTCGTAAATCCACTGTTGCAACTTTCTATAGTTGCCAATGACGATAACTACGGTGCTCAACTAGCTGCGTAAGCAGCCTAGCCCGCACTTCTGGTAGCTTCGGCTCCAGCAATCATTAGGGGATGTCTGTAAACCCAAAGTGATTGTCATATAGAACAGAATCGCCGTGCAGTACGCTGTGGACGAATCGGCTAAAACTTACACAGCTCGCCCAAAGCACCCTGCCCGTCGGGTCGCTGAGGGTTAACTTAATAGACACGGCTAAGCATGTAGGACCGACAGCGGAGTACTGGCGGACGGGGGTTCAAATCCCCCCGGCTCCACCAAATTCAGCAGTACAAAAAAGCACCTCGCGGCGACGCAGGTGCTTTTTTTGTGCCTCACGGGGCACGGGGCTGTTTTGGCTCCGTAATGACATCTATGAGGAAGGTTTTGAGGAGGCTCCCTGAGCAATCACTATTGCATATACATCCAGAGAGACAAGACCTTGATACATTTGAAAGATCGTTGCTCACCAGCATTTCTTCTAGAGAAAAGTCGGGACCAAAATCTTCAGGGGGAGGACCTATGTCGATCAATCATCCTAATCAGCAGCTCCCCGCGATTTTATAGCTCCGCTGTCAGACACTGAAGTGATTTGCTGTGGAGCTAATGCGTATCGCCGAGCGTTTGAGCCTGGCCGGTAACGAGCCTGATGCATTAGCGCCGCCCAAGATGTGCCAGATGTCACAGGCCGCAGAGGACAAGCTCGCTATGTCTGCTGATGAAGTGTGCAGCGGGATCGTTGTCCGCTCTAGCTCCAACTGAGACAATCCGCGTAACAATGAACCCGCCGATCCTGTCAGGATCGGCACTCAAGCAACATACAAAAAGATATTCATGGCTTACTCCTTGAGATTCGAACTCAAATTACTGGCCGGAGGCTCGGAAACCCTAGGCTCTAGGATGGCAGAGGAAGCGCCAGCCTTCCGGCCTTAAGATTCGTTAGAGATGGCCGACAACCTACTCACCCAGCTCGCGAAACTGCTTAGCGCAATAGAATGTCAACGAGCTACAGCATAAGGGCGTTCAGCCTCCCCCGGGAAAGATGGATGCTCAGACGCATTTTTGCCGAACTATCTTATCAATCAAGCGCTTGGCCTCTACAAGGATTTTTTAATGGCATTTAATCTCATTCACGTTGTGATTCACTCTTTCGAGAAGGAAAAGGGCGCCATAGGTATTGACACATCAAGAAATGTAATAAAACCATTGTTTGACCCTAAAATTGGAACATTAACTTCCCTCGCGGAAGGCATTAACGGTCTACTCGGAAAGAAAGGTAATAACGTTGTCTGGGGCCAATTTAGTTCAGATAATAGAGAGGGTCTTTTTCCTGAGGGTACCCAGCAGTTCGTTGAAGATATCACATCTAAAAATTTCGAAATATTGACTCATATTGCACTTAAAGAGTTAGTACAACAGGCCTCGGTTGAAAGTTTTGCCACTGGCGGCCACACTCTTTTTGCATACTATATGAGCGACGCAATACCATTTATTCTCGTTGCAAACATTAAGCAGCGCGACGGCCTCAGCCTTGGCCCTGACTACATACCAATTAACAGTGTTGACATCGATATGAGCAAGGTACACCAAGCTTGCCGCATAAATCTCGCACGTTACTCTGAATCCGTTCTTGTTGCTGACGATGATAACGAAGACGTTGAAGTGGACAAGACCTATCTTTGCTTCATAAGTAAAGGGCGGGACAGCGAGGCCTCTGCATATTTTATCAAGGCACTAGGTTGCACCCCCGGAGTTGCCTCAACACGCGCGACAGCTAACGCTATCGATCACATTGAAGATTTCTTCAGAGGTCACAAAGATCTAGCTCCATTTAGCAACCAGGCAAAAGACAATGTAATAGTCTATATGTCAAAAAAACATACAGATAGCGAGAAAGCGACCTTATCAGGTCTGCAATCAGCAGCTTGCTCAGCTATACCAGCAGAGCTCGCGGATTTAGTTGATTTACTGGAGGGCTTGTCCGAAAGCCTCAACTCTGAGGGCGCAATGGTGCCCGAGGAGTTTACTGTAAACAAAAGTGTCTTAGATCGAAAAACTAAGATTCGAGGCAAATCGAATCGGTGGTCGGCACAATTCGACAAAAGCGCTTTAGGAACAAGCATCGATAGCGTCATCTGCTACAATGAGTCCGAAGAAAAACTTACATTTTCTGATATTCCAAGCGACATGAAAAAGTTGATACAAGCTGAAATAAAAAGCCGAAATGGAAATAGATAAACATGTTCAATAGCGTTGTTGAACTTTATAGGTTTGCTGGCTGCCCTCCTCTTTCAGAGGACGGCGCTTTCAGCTTTTCCGGACCGGCCGACGACACTACTAAAGCATTAACATTAGCCGTAAAAGACATTCCCTCCCATGAAGGGGAGATGACCTACTATCGAGAAACTTCAGGAACAGTGAGATTTGAATTTACTCCAAACTCTTCCGGGGAGAATTCATTTTTTCCAACCTTCCAAGCCATGGTTCAAAAAACAAGCTCCCTAGGCCGTGGCGAGCCATTAAATAGTTTTTACGTAGTGGCTGATAATTGGGCGTCATACGAAAAATTAAAACATCCCCAAAATGACAAAATCATAAAAGCTTGCAAACTAATAAAAGACCTTTCAAAAGTAGCTGTATCAGAGCACTTGCAAACGGCCTTTTTCAGCCTTGTTTTCTCTACCCCAAGCGGAAATAACAAGCCACCAAAAACGCTGGTAATACAAACAAAGCTCTCAGAGAAAATATTAGAGATTGAAATAAACAAGACATCACTGATCAGCGGTTTGGCTAGTGAAGAAAACAAAGTAAGGATACATTTGGAGGAGCGACGTGCAATTTTAAATGGTGCTATATGTGAAGCACTAGATACGGTACCACTAGACCACCCAAACAAATTCATAGCGCTCCTGGAGTCTTGGGATAAGGTTCTAGAGATTTACTGGCAGAATTTTCAGATATACATACATTCGTTCTCCTTTGAAAAGGTAAGAAAAGAGTTTGCACAAGCAGAGTTAGACTACGGCGCGAAGCTCAGCGCTGCGTTTAGCGATATCGCAGGTAAAATGCTAGCACTGCCTATATCCCTAATTGCAATCATTACTTTAAGCAAGGCTCAAAGCCCAATTGAAATATTTGTAACCACCACAGGCCTAACAATCACCTCAATCGTATTAATTGGACTACTAATCAATCAACTACTTAACATACAACGACTGGACAGTAGCCTAGCTATATCTTTTGAAAACCTAACAAAATCAATTAAAACCTATCCGAAAAACCTACAGCTTCTAATAAATAAAACAAAGAAAAATATAGAAAAACAGAAACTCGTCGTCTCATGGACTATTAGAATCTTCATTCTGCTTTCACTATCACCCATGCTTGGTGCGGCCCTATTTCTATTGCACGAATATGCGCAATGGATACACAACTGGCTTTTAATTAATTTTCATGCAGTGTGACCTAAGATAAGTCGCAGTAATTCACATACCAAAGTCTGATTTAGCTATATGGACAGAGGAGCGAGGATTTAGCAGCCGCTTTGAGAATCGGTGAGCTCTATAGTCTAATGCATGGTGCAGCACGGCCCAGCGCTAGTTTTTTCTTATCTGCCTTACCCATTCGCTTTATTGATACTCCATCTTCATCCATCTTGAAGTTGGTGGTGTTTATGATCACCCACGATGAACGTGATATATCACGCTTTAGAGTACGAAATTCGGGGTTTCCAAAGGTGCTGGCTCCGGAAAGGAACTTGGAGCACAGCATCGGTATCAGATGGTGACTTAATGTAGAGTTTATGGGCACTTACAATGAAATTTTCAAGCAAATCGGATGCTTTTGAATCATCTCCGCATCCCCACGTATTTAATCAGTGCCTGCTCGCTCTGCTAATTGCATGCAGATCATCCAAAATCTATGATCTAAGCCGCCTGGTTTTGACGCTAGATTCTTTTGGCAAGCGCCTCTAGCTCTTCACCGTATTTCGCAAATCAACGGCGATTGAGTAAATCGTCTTATTGGCAGACGTCTGAATGGCAACGATATTTTTTCCATAATCTCGAGTACGACCGTCGAAAACAACAAGGAAGCCAATTTTTGTGGGCAACTGATCTAGATAGTGAACTATTTGGTCCGTGCCTGACAGTGCATAATTTTCACTGTATGAGCCTCCACCGCACATTTTCAGTTCAATTACGACTTTTAACCCGCCAGACAGCCCAATGTATAGATCAACAAAACCTGCTCCGGCTCTAGATTCTTGGATAATATCAATATTGTCGTTTCCAAATTTGCCTGACAGGAACGTTATCAAAAGCTGTTTCGAGAGCTCCTCCGGTCTACTTGTCCACTTATAGGCGCCGCTTGTCTTGTCTTTCACCCAGAAATGCATCCGAGATTTTGAGCTTGTAGAATAGGCGAACTCTTCTAAGGCTACGCGAAGCTCTTCGAGTGAAATATATTTAGGGGATGAGGCACTGATTATATGATGCATTTCCTCGACTTCTTTGTTGGACATCCTTTCGAGACATTCAACAATAGCTGACTTTACAAGCTCTTCGTCCGACTCTGACTTTCGAAAATACCTATAAGCCATTAAATATTTTTTCTGCGCAAATAGCGCTTTGGCTAGCGCCAGGCAAACACCAGGAAGTTCGCCGGTCAACTCTACGCGCCTGGTTAAAAATAATTCGGCATCTGACCATAGCTTATGCTCAAGCATTAGTGCGGTACAGGCTTGCACTGATATGAGGAAGTATGAGTGTTCGTCAATGGATTTTTTAAAATGAGCAATCGCCTCATGAATCATGTCATTTCGACGGTAAAGCTCGCCCATACTAAAATATATTAAGCTAAGTAATTTCTGATCTTTCACTGAGATCGCGAGCTGTTTCGCGCAATCTAACAACTCAAAGCATTTCTGGAGGCCATCATCGATATTGAGCGCTGTATAGATGTAGGCAGCTGCTTGGGCAACTGGGTCGTTCAGACCAGTTATTGACCCTATGACTTCGTCACTAAGCGGTGCTTTCTGCTTAACATTTTCTAAAATTTTAGAACGTATATGAAACTCTTCATCCACGATAACTTCCTTTAGCTTCTGGATCTCCTTTTTGAGATCCGATGCTTCATCGTGCTTATTGATTTTGCGCCTTATAGAGACCAGTAAACACAGTGATCCGTGTAATTGAGTTTCTACTCCGCTTAATCCTCGCCGGAGTTCGCATGTTTTTTCTGCTACCGGCAAAGCTTCGGGAGCTCTCTCTAGCTCAAATAGATATCGTGCCTTTTTTTCTAACAAATGCGCATGCAGTTCGCGATCAATCAGGCGTTCTGTTCCAAATAAAATTATTGCCTGATCAATAAAGTCGAGTGCTTTCGCCGCAGACTTACTGGAGTAAATATCGGAAATCTTTATCAGGTTTCCCGCCGCCTCGCCTCTCTTTCCCGCCTCTAGATGCTTGTCTGCAGCCCGCTGCGCATATAGAATTATATCGGTTTCTTCCTCGGATATATTTGAAAGCCCTTGATTTGCGAAGGCGATTAAGTTTGCATTCTCGCAGGAGGAAATCAGTTTTCGATATAGGAACGTGGCTGTACTAAATTTGCCTAGCTTGGCATGGCAGTTAGCTTGTTCCAGTTGCAAAGCCTGCCTAAAATCATCGTCTGACGAGGCCTTTTTTTGTGCCAGTAGATTGTCAATGTATGGCAATGCAATCTCTGGAAGGTCAAGTTTTTCAGAGGAAACTATCACACACAAAATGTGTTGCTGACGTCCATCGTCGTCCAGTTTTTCAATATCTATTTTGTTAAGAATTTCTATTAGATTTAGCGATGTCTCTCGAGGGATAGCATGAAGCATACTTGAGAATAGTGCCAAAGCTTCTTTGTATTTTCCCGCAACCACTAGATCATCGTATTTAGACACCCATTGCGTCGAAAAATCTTTTAGGAAGTTACTCATCAGTAACTCGATCTTTTGTCGAGTGTCAGCGGGCGCGTTATCGGCACCATTAGCACCCAGCACCAGTCCCTTATCAAAGTCAAGTTCGAAAGAGAGATGGAATTTTTTTTCTGTCATGATTTTCCAACTTTAGTATTGATAATATAGCGGGCGAATCCTACCGATCAGGAAGGTTGGCTTACCACATTGCGTCAGCCTCGCTAAAGAGGACGCCTTGAATATCGCCATTGATGAACACCATCCAAGTCCTCTTGTAGCCTATACCCTGCCACTCTTACGGAATCCCATCCTAAATCCTCTCAGTGATGACTACTAACATTTCCGCGCCCTCATCGGTTGCTCTAGGGAGGCCTCCAATCAGTATCGAACCTTGCACCTCCGTAGCAGTGAATTTCTTAAGGTACAGAAAACTTGACCCAAAGGCCGGATTTTCTATGAACGATAAGATTGTTGGACGTTTGCTGTTACGAAATAACAAGTAGGTCAGTCCAATCGGAGAAATAAAGATTGCAACCCCCCAGCATATCCCGATCAAGAAACACTTCGCGGCCGTAAATTTAATTGCGTCACAGTAAAATTGGTTATTACCGACTATGTAGCCGACCACGCTTTCGTAAACGAAGCGCGAATACGGATACAGAGCGGTACTGATCAAAGCGAAGGCGACAAAACCATAATTTGCCTTGTGGTCACCGCTGAACATCATCGCGAACAGTAAAGCGCATATGATGCTTCCAAACAGGAAGTGCCTTAGGTACACCGGGCCGCTCAGCCCACCAACGGTTTTTGCAAATAAAGACCGCATAAGACTCCCTTCTATGACATTACAAACGCCATCATATCCATATCTGCGGGAAGTCAGAACATTTCGGCTAAAATGCCCTCGACACAGGCGCTGGGTTTGACTGTCGCGCTTGGAAAGCAGAACCCAGCCGAAGGCCTACCGCGAAAAGGTGGCATCCAAGCCGTCCAGCGCGCCTTCTATATTGATATCCCCACTCCAGGTGCTCACCAAAAGCTGCATTAAGTAGTACAAAAAAAGCACCTCGCGGCGCCGCAGGTGCTTTTTTGTGGCCGTTGATTGGTTGAGTTGCCAGTAATTTCGGCGTTCTTTTCCATAATGCACCAGATAATTGCCCTGCAGCATGAGCTACGCGCCAACGCCCAAGCGGATGAGCGCTCCTATTCATAACGATTCCAACAACGCAGTTGGTGCTACAGGTCGACTGTCAGGCGCTCATGCCCGGTAATACATCCAAGCTTCAACCTCACGAAGAAACATATATAAATACCGCCCTCGCCTCCTGCTGGACCCCTAATCTGCGCACCGTCGTTGCCAAATCAACGACCGGATTTGACGATCCGATTTCGATCTATGCGCAGTTGCGTACCTCCCATAGGCTTTGTTGCCTACGGGAGGGCCATGGTGGCTGTGCGTGGGAGACCTTCGGGTCTGCCGGCTGAGATCGACCGGTTCGTCAACCCGCGTACAGCTGCCACCCTTTCAGTGTTGTGGCGGCTCCACTTTGGACAGGACTTCCTGCATATGAGCCACAGCACCCCACTCCCCCGCTACATCCCTCTCACCCAACCAAGCCTGGACAAACCCGTTTTCCTGCTGGACTCCGAAGCGCCATTGAAAGACCTGCAAGCCTGCGCGGAGCTGCGGGTGAGCCTCGTTACGCGCTTCCTCGATACGCTGATCAACATGAAGCCCACCGATGTGGACGAAACCGATCTGGTGACCATCGCCAGTACCGCTCACCTGTTGATGCTGGAAGCTTGCGATGTGCACCGGGTGATCGAGAAGCGTCTTTGGAGCTCTGGAGAGACGGTGTCCGGCGGTTGTGAGCTTGAACGGCAGTCAGCGTGACCATGCATTTGCAGTGGTGCATTTGATTGAGATGGCGCGATGCAAGATGGAAGACGCTGTGAAGTTCAGCCACAGCGCTCCTCACCCGAGAGACGTTGCGTGAACAAAAACTAAATAGTTTCCAAAGCTGTGAGCTGTCTACGTCTACAGACGCTATGGACAGCTCTCAATCTTTCACGTCAGTGCTGAGTTCTTACTCGCAAAACGCCAATAAAGCAGCCGCTACCTGCATCGTTGCCGCCTCCCTGAGGGTGGGGCTTGAAACCCGCTACGGGATAAATCAGGCTGGCGGCTACAGCGCGAAAATCGGGGTCAGACTACCTTTGTTCTAAACGTGCTCTGCCCCCAAATTTTCAAAGCGATTCCCCCCCCCCGAAACTACTCCACTTTCACCGCGCTATCCTTCGGTAATCCCGTCTGCGGATCCAACCCTTTGGCTTTTGCCATCTTGCCCATTAACGTCTCCGACGGAGCCTCCTGCGGTGCAAGCTGCTCTTTCTTCCACTGAAAGGTCCCGTCCCATTCGGGCAAAGCTGCAGGAGGCAGCGGCACAATTTGATTCAGGTCGGGCACTCGCGGGTCGAAGTTTTGCTCATCGATCAAGAAAATACGGATCTTCTCGTATCGTTCATAACGCGCGGCGTCACTCTTCATTCCTAGTGTTTCAGGCCCGCTCGCTTTCTCGTTAAAAGCATCCACAAGTCTGGCTGCAGCAGCAGTTTCACCCATCATTACTGCTTGCTGGAATCCCGCCATCGCTTCGGCGTAGTGCCGGTCTCTGGCTTGTTTGATGGCAAGCGCGTACATCGCACCACCGTGTCCTTGCTGGGCGGCACAGCGGTAGAGCGGCAACGCGAATGCGATGTCCTTGGCCTTCGCACCGAATGCCTTGGACATTGCGATCGAGTTGACGTCGAGATACTCGGCCAGTCGGTGCTGCGCCTGGGCATTGCCCAGGTCCGCTGCCTTGCGATACAGGGTTAATGCCTCGGTAAGATTCCATTCCTGGGCATACATAGCGGCCTGGAGCAGGTAGCCTCGCGACGGATACTGCTGTGTGAGCAACGTCGCAAGGCGCTCGGTCTCTTTCTGGCGATTGCGGCGAAGCTCAGTGACAACACCATCGTAGCTGTCATCGATCAACTTCCACTGTAGGGACCTCAATGCCTCGGTCGCATCGGCGTTTCCATACGCGGACGCGATACGGTAATAGCGACTGATGCGGTTGAATTCATCGAGACTCGCACTGTTGAAATCCCCTTCGCGCATGTATTCAAGATGGTGTGCATAGAGGAATAAACGTTGTGCATCTGAATCCTGAGGCACGACCGAGGGGCCCGTATCCTGCGTGCACACGAAGTCTCTGCGTATACCGCTGGCCTCGATCGGCGATTCCTTTCCAACGGTCACGTTAGACCAAATCGCTAGCAACGATGCAAACAGCCCAGCTTGTATAACCTTCATAGGAACATTCCTTTCCATCCTTTGGTTTTTTTGGAATAGGGCCGCTATTCCAGCCTCCCACCGTGCGCCCTTGCATGCTTGATGTCTCTCGACGGCGGGGCTCCGAAACGTCGGGTGTATTCGCGGCTGAATTGGGCGACGCTTTCATATCCGACCCGCAACGCGGCGGTGTTCACGTCGATTCTGTCGGTCAACATCAGGCTGCGCGCGGCTTGCAGCCGTAACGACTTTTGATATTGAACAGGGCTGGTGCCGGTCAGCTTGCGGAAGTTGTGATGCAGAGTGGAGCTGGCCATGCCTGATCGTTCGGCGAGCTCGGCCACGTGAAGCGGCTTTTCGTAATGGAGTTTCAACCATTCAATGGCTCTGACGATGCCTTTGTCTCGATGACCGTCGCGGGTGACGCTGCGCAACCACTGGCCCGCACTGCTCAGCAGCAGTCGGACGCATATCTCCCGCTTGATCAGGTCCGACATCAGGCCAGCCTCAAGTGGCTGCTCGATCAGTGTGGCGAGCCGGGTGAATGCGTCGAGCATCTCGCTTGATGCCATTCCAGATGCGAAGCCCCGCGCTTGAGAAGGCACGTCCTGTTTGGAAGGTGCCTGCATCTGGATGACTTCGTTAAGCAAGGCCAGGTCGAGCTTCAGCACGATGGATAAGTAAGGTGTCTGCTCGCTTGCCGCTGTCACGCGAGCCAGTGTCGGGATATCGACCGATGTGACAAAGAACATTCCCTGCCCAAAATCACAGGCTTCTTCACCGAACGTGATTTCCTTCGAACCCTGCAGAATGATTGCCACGCAGGGCTCATAAATGCAGTAAGTGGGCGTGCCCAGTTCAGCCATTCGGTAGAAGGTCAGGTCTGGAATCGACGTTTTGCAGATCTCGTTAAAACCGATCTGCCGGGAGACTTTTTCGACAAGCCGTCCGAGTGACTGGAGACGCTCGTTGGGCTCGACGGATTCGCGCGGGATGAGGGAATGCGCATGCTCGAAACCGAATTGCGAGATAGAACCGCTCGTCATCACAGGCGCCCCAGTTAACGGAAGGTTCGAGTCTGCTGAGAGTGCGTGCTCAGCACAAGCGTATCGGCAGGATTATGCATAAACAATGGCGATTTAGGGTCACTCGCCTACCCCTCGTTGTTCTAATTTCTATCGCGAATATCGGCTTCGATGAGCCCGTAGAACTTCAGCCGCGAACGGAGAGCTGTATGGACAGACGAGATTTTCTTACCTATTCGGCAGCGGGCGCAGTAGCAGCCGCTTTGTTACCGACATCGAGTATCGCCAGTTCGCTGGCTGCAGCGCCTGCGCCCTCCCCGCTGACGGAGCGCGGAAGCGTTATGCGTACAGAAGGGCGGATTGTGCGCGCAGACCTGCCCCTCAATTCGCCCTCGCACAAAATGCGTTACATGACCCCGCAACGCTTCGGTATGGGCGGGACGCAGATCGGTAATATCTTTGCGCCCATCAGTGACGAGCAGGCGGATTCGGTTTTGCAGGCGGCCTGGAATGCCGGCGTAAGGCTGTACGACACCTCGCCGTTCTACGGGTTTGGTCTGAGCGAATATCGTCTGGGCCGTTTTCTGCGCGGCAAAAATCCAGCCGATTATGTGATTTCCACCAAGGTCGGCCGAGTGTTAACGGCGGCAGGTGGCGTGCGCGCGGATCATGCCATCTGGAAGTCACCCGCGCCCTTCAACTATCGGTATGACTACACCGCAGCGGGTACGCGTCGCTCTGTGGAAGACAGCCTGCAGCGATTGGGTCTGCCGCGTATCGATATCGTCTTTATCCATGACCTCTCGCCAGACAACACTGAACTGGAAGGCGGATGGGAGGCGGCGTATCAAGTGGCGCGCACAGGGGCAATGGTTGAGCTTGAAAAGATGCGGGCCGAGGGCTTAATCAAGGCATGGGGCTTTGGTGTTAATACGCCGAATGCTGTGGTTCAGGCGCTGACCCGCGATGATCCGACGCCGGATATCGTGCTGCTCGCCTGCCAATACTCTCTGCTCGATCACCGCGATGCGTTGCGTAACACCTTTCCGGCATTGAAAAGGAAGGGCACCAGTGTCGTGGTTGGAACGCCCCTGAATGATGGGTTCTTGGGAGGGCGCAGCCGGTACAACTTCAGCCCGGATATACCCGCTGGTGCGATCGAAAAGCGTGCGCGAATAATGGCGGTGGCCAGTCAACATGGTATCGACATTCACACGGCCGCCTTGCAGTTCGCCGCAGCGCATCCGCAAGTGTCCGCAATCATTCCAGGGGCGCGCTCGCCGGGGCAGGTCATTGCCAATGTGCAAGCGATGAAGGTCGGCATTCCCGCAGCCTTCTGGGAAGACCTGAAGAGCCAGAGCCTGATTGATGCTCAAGCGCCGGTTCCGTCCTGAGTCAGGTAAACCCACTCTCCACTAAGATCCGCTCCAGCATTGCACCACTCCGCCCCCGACGGCCGTCGAAATAGCCAGCAGCCCTGCGCGGACTCTTCAACTCAGGGTGTTTCTGCGCTCGGTAAATAGTACACGTGTACTATTTTTCAGGCTGAGGACGGGGCGTATAAAGCTTCATCAAATGACTGATCTAACAGCCTGAATCTACTGACGCGTTTTAACATCGCAAGATGAAAGTGGAATTCTTCATTCAGGTTCACCACGTGAAAAATCATGAATAACCCGGCGCTAACAACAAGCCTGTCGCGGGTTAAATATTGATTAACGGAGTCAGGGTATGAAGTTATTAGGTGTCGCGTTGTTGGGGGTCATGCTCTCCGGGTGTACAAACTCTCCGCTGGGGAATCTGTTGTATAACCAGCGCTTTCAGACGACTGAGGATGTACAGGCCTCATGGGTGGGATCCTCGGCAGATGATCTGGTCATGTCGTGGGGGACGCCGAAAAACAGCTATAAGATGGCGGATGGTTCCAGCATGCTGTCTTATGAATATCTCTGGCTTGCAGGTGCCGGCGGGTATAACCCAAGGTATGTCTGGTGCGTTCAAAGGTTTCTTGTCGAGGGGGGTGTCATCACACGGTGGGGCTTGTCCGACGGCTGTCCGGTAAGACCTGAAAATGCCAAGTCGATTCCTGATACTCCTGTTCCCAAGCCGACGTTGTAATCGCGTCGCCCACGCTGACTCTTAAAAGAAGGCCGTCACCGAACCTGAGTAAATGCCCTGTCTGTTCTCGACGCGGGCAGTGCTTCGCATCAGGACCTTCTCGCAGTTCCAATCGCCTGCCGTATCTCCCGCACATCACGCGCAGGCGACGCACCGAACTGCCGTGAATACTCCCGACTAAACTGCGATGCGCTTTCATAACCCACAGCAAATGCCACGTCAGACGCGCGATGCTCACCCGCCAGCAGAAGCTGGCGGGCTTCCTGCAATCTGAGTTGTTTCTGATATCGCAGGGGGCTGAGGCCTGTCATGGACAGGAAGTGGCGATGCAGGCTTGCGCGGCTCATGCCGCTGGCACCGCACAAGGCGTCGATGCGAAGTTGGACGTTGTAGTTATCGCGTATCCACGCAACGGCTCGGCGGATACCACCCAGTGCGCCATCGGGTTGGGCGATCTGGCGCAGCAGTCGTCCTTGGGGACCCTGCAGGAGACGATAAAGCAACTCCCGTTCGACCATGGGGCCGAGCACCGGGATGTCGGTGGGCGTGTCGAGCAATGACAATAAGCGCAGCAAGGTGTCTCGCAGCGGAGCGCTCATCGGGTTTATGGCGATGCCAATGCCTTTTTGTTCAGTCTCGCGAACCGCAGGCATGGTCGCTGCCAATTCCGCCAATATCGCCGGGTCGAGCACGAGCGATACCGCAACGTAAGGCTGCCCATCCTCAGCATCCAGAATCTGCCCGATCAAGGGCAGGTCCAGAGCGCTGATGAGGTATTGCTCGCTGTCATAGCTCAGCAGTTCGTCGTTAATGGCAACGCTTTTCGAGCCTTGCAGGATGAAGCAGATCATTGAGCGATACAGGCATGGTGCCTTTTCTGTAGAGCCTTGCCCCACGCAGATATCCACACGCGGAACCGGTGTGATAGTCAGGCCCGGAGGCGCGTGGCGCAGGGCGATATCGAGGTGCGGCGCAAGCTCTCTGTTCATCGGGCGATTATGCCTGCGCCCGGTCATCGCGCAATACGATTGAGACAATCAGGCAATGAATTGAGCTTATTGGGCGTGGGTGGCGCTGCTTTACTTGCCTATCTTGAGCGGGTCAAAACCGCGCCGAAAAGACGCGCCTGAAACTCAGCAGAGAACACTCATGACTCACAAGATCGCACTCATTACCGGCGCCAGTCGTGGCCTTGGTCGCAACATGGCGCTGCACCTTGCCAAACGTGGCGTTCACATCATCGGCACCTATCGCAGCGGCGTCGCAGAAGCCGAATCGCTGAAGCAGGAAATCCAGGCAATAGGCGGCAAAGTAGCGATGCTGCCGCTCGACATCACCAACACCGCCAGCTACCCGGCTTTTGCAAGCGCTGTAACGGAGACGTTGAAGACCGGGTTCGGCCGCGAGCGCTTCGACTTCCTGGTCAACAATGCGGGCAATGGTCTCTTCGCGAACTTCA
The DNA here is from genome assembly GCF_032582135.1 of Pseudomonas syringae group sp. J309-1. NCBI lineage: Bacteria > Pseudomonadati > Pseudomonadota > Gammaproteobacteria > Pseudomonadales > Pseudomonadaceae > Pseudomonas > Pseudomonas syringae group sp. J309-1. The sequence goes on from NZ_JAWHNU010000015.1 coordinate 24,938, forward strand.
CTGACGCAACCGAAGACCAGTTTGCCTCACTGGTCGCTACCCACCTTCGCGGTCCTGTTTTTCTGACGCAGAAGCTGCTGCCACTGGTTGAAGATGGTGGTCGCCTCCTGAACGTTTCGTCCGGCTTCGTGCGCTTTACGTTGCCGGGTTACAGCCTCTATGCGGCGGTAAAGGCCGCTGTCGAGGCGCTGACCCGTTACATGGCAGTAGAACTGGGTTCGCGCCAGATTCGGGTGAATGCGATTGCTCCGGGCGCCATTGCCACTGATTTTGGCGGCGGTGTAGTGCGCGACAATAAAGACGTGAACGCCTATGTAGCACAGGGCATCGCGCTGGGCCGTGTCGGTCTGCCGGATGATATCGGCGGTGCAGTCGCAGCGATCCTGTCTGACGACATGGCGTGGGCTAACGGGACGACGTTTGATATTTCGGGTGGGCAGTTGCTTTAGTCGCAGCGGCATTACCCCCTGCCCTCTCGCCGCCTTTTACTTGAAGCGAGCCTCCATCTCCTCGAGGCTCAGGGCATTCTGCTCGTCAAAGGCGGCCCGGCGCTCAATGGCTACACGCTCGATGCGAAGGTCTTCACGTTCGTCACTGGGAAATGCTGAAACCGCCATAGCCTCATCCTGAACACTCCGACTCCCCAACCGCTCATAAAACCGCAACAAATACCCATCCGGATCAGCCACCACAAACTGCCGATTCCCGTTCTCCTCTGCGCCCACCCGATACCAGCGATCCTCCACCGGCAGGAACAATTTGATGTGGTGTTCGGCGAGCGAGCGAAGCAATGGCTCAACAGATGGCACTCGAATCTGGACATTAAGGCCCCTGCCGAATGGATAATGATCCGGCTGATAGCCTTGCTCGAATGTTCTGCCTTCGCCAATCTGGTCGATCATCAATTCTGCGTCGCCTAATGCCAGGTAGCAGAAGCCCTCCTCGGGGCGCTCGTATTGGCAGGTGAAGCCGAGGATTTCGCAGTAGAAGCGCTTTGAAGCGCGCCAGTCAGAAACTGAAAATTCCGGAACGAGGGCATTGCCCATGGTGAACCTCTCTCACTAATCGCTTCAATCAAGCATCTTAGAGGCCCCCCTAAAAAAATAAAACAATATGACTTTAATAGACCAAAAAAATAACAATATTTAATAATAAACCATACCAACAAACCCGCTCACTCTCTTTTTTCGACCGACAAACCGTGCCAGGCAGGGCGTGGCAGTGGGGCTATCGTAATCGGCGGTCGGTAATTCTTAACCCCGCCCCGTCATCCATGCTTTAAGAACCTCTGTTAGGCTTTGCCCGACCTTTCAAGGAATCGCCAATGAAATCCCGCTTTAAAACTTTGGCTATTTTGCTGTCACTCGTGCTCTCAGGATGCGATGAGTCAACCGAGATGTCTTGCCCCGATAACGGTGAGCAGTTCTGGCTGCAATCACTGGATGCTTATTTTTTACGGCACCCTGAGCACGTGAAAACAACACCCTACGAACTAAAGCCGGGGGCATCGTATGACTCCAGAACGAACTGGTGGACAGTGCCGTTCGACATCGGACAGAAGAGGCTTAAGGCTTTGATGAACTGTGAGGGCCACATTGAGATCAGCGGGCGCAAATCCTGAAGGCACAGAACGCAGCATCAGGCAAAGCCCTCGCAGTATCGAGCTACGCCGTCAGCTCAGATGCGGGTTAGGTTCTTCCCCACAAGAATCCTGATAACCGCAACGGAGTGAACGACATGCGCACATGGCTAAAAACGGTTTTTCGGTTCCAAGCTGCTGCCCTGCTGTCTGTGTTTTTAACGGGCACGGCGTGGGCGACTGACAATGCAGCGCAGCCTTCAAATGCGGAGTTGGTCCGCCAATCGTTTGTGAATTGGCAGCAAGGCACAGGCACCACCTTCGACCTGTTGGCGCCTGACGCTGAGTGGACCGTCGCTGGGTCCAGCCCTGTTTCTGGCGTTTATAAAGGCAAACAGGACTTCCTGGAGCGAGCTGTAAAACCAATTAGCGCGCGGCTGGCCAGCCCGATCAAACCTGTTGTTCTGAGCATTGTTGCTGAAGGCGATGTGGTGGTTGTGCTGTGGAACGGTGAAGCGACGGCACTGGATCAGCAGCCGTACAGAAACAGTTACCTGTGGCACCTGACGTTCAAGGATGGGCAGATCACGCAGGCGAAGGCATTTCTGGATACGTATGTGTTGAATGATTTGATAGGGCGGGTGAAGCCGGAGGCTTGAAAGCTTCACCATTTGCCAGACAGGCTCCCGACCAGAAGGCATATAGGCAACTCTAGATACATCTTTTTCTTTGCCGGGAAAAAGACTCCAGAGCGATCATCCCCTGAAGAGTCAGTGGGAGACGAAAATGCAGTATCCGATGTGGATGAAATGGGGCGAGAGCTGTTGGTCAACGAGACCGGCTTACCCAGCTAGAACAAACGATTCCGCGGATACGGTGTGGAGCGTTCTGGTGATTGGGATGGTATGGGCAAAAGATGGAGTGATCATGAATATCCGTCCGATTCGAACAGATGAAGAATACCGGGAAGCTCTCAAAGAAATCTCCCCTCTGTTCGAGCGCGAGCCTGAGCCTGGAACCGCCGAAGGTGATGCATTCGAGGTCATGATTACCTTGATCGAAGCCTATGAATCGAAGACGTTCCCGATTGATTTACCGGACGCAATTGAGGCGATCAAATTTCGTATGGAACAATCCGGGCTTACAGCAGCAGATCTGGTGCCTGCCATCGGCAGAACCAATCGTGTTTATGAAGTGCTGAACCGGAAGCGATCACTGACTCTGCCAATGATCTGGAAGCTCCACGACATGTTTGGCATTCCGGCAGAGAGCCTGATATGCCCTACAAGCGCAGCTTGACCGTCGCTGTCGTTTAGCTGCTGGAATGGAATGCCGGACTGCTGGCACTCCAAACATTACGTCGCTTTTTCTATCCCCTTCCCGCCCGTTTTGGCCCACTATGGTCGGCTTACTAACCGCCCTCGACCCGGTCGATGGTTTTGGAGCGCGTAATGACACAAGAAAGGCTGGACCTGTTACGGCTGCCAAAGCCTATTCGTGGGCCTATTGATAAGCTGCTTCGCTCTCTGGATGCCGCCAGCACTCGCGAAGATGTCGAGAGCGAGGGTGAGTTGCAGATTGCTTTTATCCTTGGGCTGGAAACCGCCAAGCGTTTGCGGCCGAGTGATGTTGAAGCGCTGTATATGATTTTTGATGATGCGGTGCAGGCAAGACTGGAAGCGTTTGGGCCGCAGAAGTAGGCGATTGCCGCAACACGGTCGCCTCTTCGCCCCAACGCCGCGCGCCATCAACACCACCTATCTCTGAATTGAAATGCTTTTTTCCCTGCAGGAGATTGCTCCGTGCCCCGACACAGGGCTGTCGCGAAGCAAACATTGGACCTGTAGGAGCTGCCGAAGGCTGCGATTGCGGTGTGTCAGAACAAATGTCTCGCAGCCTTCGGCAGCTCCTACAGAAAATGCATTTCAAGCCATTAGTTTGCATTTTGTCTGACGAGCGCGCTTGCCCGCGATTCGGTATGTCAGTCGATAAACATATCGCCCGTGCCGTCGCAATCGCGGGCAAGCGCGCTCCGACAGGTTCCCCGCTGCGCGAAAGCTGGGCTGTTACTTAACCAATTCAATCTTCTTCACAAACACCAACATCTCGTCCTCGGCGGGCCCGGCGATGCGGTCTTTGTTGGGTTCACTCGCCACGGTGACTTTGACGTTCCTGCCTGCAATGTTCGGCAGCAAGGTAGCCTCCCCTTCGTCTTCAGCGATAAACCACGAGCCGCATTTGCCATCACAATAAGCCGTGAAGCGGCGGCCGTCGTTGAGCAGGACAGTGACGGTGTGATCATCAATACCGCTTCCGGAAATCAATGCGCCTTGGAAGGTTTCAGGTTTGGTGAGGGTGAATGTGCAGAAGTCCGGCGCGGTCCCGTCATCGGCCAACATTCCGCAGCCGCGCTCGACTTCGCTGTTGATCATTTCGCAGCTATTGGCCGCGTTGCACGGTGGTCGGGTTGCGGGCGATACGCTGATGCATTGCTTCACGAGTAACGCCGAGCGCTTATCACCGATGGCTTCAGCGCAGGATTTATCAGCCGCGTTTGCCTGAAAGGCGCCGAGCACGCTGAACAGAAACAAGAACATCAGGCTTTTTGTTTTCATGGTTTTTCCTGGCGACAGGTCGGGTATCGATGCTCGGAGTATTGCAGAGGGCGGCCGCTTTCACACAGCTGACTAAGAGCCCTCAGCCTTTCTTCTTGTTCAGGCTTTTCAAACGCTGACTGGCGCGCTGCACGGCGGCCATTTTCTCGGGGCGATTCATGCGACGCCATTTGCGGATATCTTCCTTGTTTCGGCCGCAACTCACGCAAAGATCACCGCTGAGCTGGCAAACCGAGGTGCAGGGATTTTCAATGTCCTTTGCCACGCTTCAACCCCGCGCCAGACGTTGCTGCCAGTTGCCGCCATTGGCACGCTGACATTGTTCTTCGCTGTCGAACTGCACCCGCTTGCTGACATCGGCAATGATGATATCGGCGTCTTCGAGCGCCTGGGCAGTCAGCTCAACCATGCGTTCACGTTGGCCACTGGCGAGGGCCTGGTCTTTCTGGATGTCTGTATCGAAGATCCACACCACGCGCAGGCTGGCAGGAAAAGCTGCGTAATCCACCTCGTGGGTCAGCCACGAAAAGCCGACGATCTCTGCTTTTGCGGTTTCGCACGCCTCGGTCAGGGTAGACGCCAGGCGGCGCTCGATACGTGCCTGATCGCGTTTGCTTAACGGCGGCATGGCGGGGTCCTTGGATGAATTCGATAAGACGGCAATCATACGTTACCTGGCAGCGTCATCCATAAGCACTGAGCGTTGTAGGATCGGTCTCGATTTCCGCCAACGCCGCCCGCTGGGTTGTTTACGGGAAATCGCTTCTCTAATCTCCCGCCCGTCGCTGCACATCAGCGACCGGGTTTAGTCGCCTGACTCACAGAAAATCTTAAACATCCCGCTATAGGCATCTATTAGCCTTTGTTATGGCGGCTGTATGCGGGGCACTTTCGAGTGCGCCGATTTTCTGTGATCGGTCGACTAACCCTCATACAGCTGCCACCCCTTCACGAGTCCTGAAGGTTGCAGCTACCCGGTTACGCATAAGGAGATCAACACGGTGAAGAACAACCCAACCGAACTTTGCACCCTTAACCGCTTCTTTTCCGTACGCACGGACATCAGCCAGGAAGACGTCCTCTCACACACCGCCGACCTGCTGCGCTGCGCAACCAGCACCGCTTACGAAGCCGCCGACAACCTGCACGGCGCGCAACGCGACCACGCCATGTCCGTGATGCATCTGGTGGAAATGGCTCAGGCCATGGTGGATGGGTTGCTGGATCGTAAGCAGGCTGAATGTGTGAGTTGAAGGTTCGTAAGGTGCGAACAGAATGACTGATACGTGGACTCGGTAGCCTACTGACCTCTCACATTTAACGGCTATTTTCCTACACCAGCCCCCGAACTTTTCCCACTCGAAACCCTCGAACCTGACGCTTTGTTTTCACATTTTTTTCACAAGGAGTTGAAAAGTGTCTAGTCGTTTTGCATCCCGCCTGTTGAAACTCTCCGCCCTTACCACTCTGCTGGCCGCGCCATATGCGATGGCAGCGACGGCTACCGACCCGATCTTCACCGCTGGTTTGCTGGGCAGCTACGGTGATTTCAAGCTGGAAGGCGGCAGCGAGTCGGATAAAGAACACATGCCGCAGGGCGGTCTGTTTTTCAACTTCGGCAACAAGCTGACAGCCGAGTCGGGCTTTATTTATCAAGCAGGTGTTGAGGCCAGGTACGGAAAGAAGAGCGACAACAAGCTCAAGGAAGGCCAGGGTGATGTAGACCTGGGCTGGCGTGCGGCGCTGGATGCGCGCAATTTCGTTGATGTGATCGTCGGTGGTGGCTATGGCTGGACGCGTTACGAGCCGGACTCTGATGATTTCGACATCGAAATGACCGCCCGCTCGCCGTTTGCCAAGGCCGCGCTGGGTTACAACCACAAGTTCGACCAAGGCACGATGCGTGTCGAGCTGGGCGCGCGTCGCACGATCAACTCCGACACCTACATCAAGGTCAATGATCTGGGCAGCGACACGGTCGACCTCAAGGACCGCACCAACCCTTATGCCGAAGTCAGCTTCCTGATGAACCAGAACGGTTCGCTGCCGCTGACGGCGGGTGTTTATTACACCCGCACCGAGTACAAGCTCGATCAGGACTCGGATGTGGCCGACAACACCAAACTCAAGCGCGATGAGTATGGTGTGAAGGTTGGTTTGGCGTTCTGATGTAAAGGCTTGATGCTTTCCTGCGGGTTCAACTGAACCCGCAGGACCGGGTTTAGCCGGTCCTGCAACGCCGACAAATGCGCGGTGTCATCTCCACAAGGTCTGGCGATCAATGGAACCAAGACAAAAGAACTGCGAGCACTGTGGTGCTGTAAACCAGTGGGTAAATCCAGGCCTGTCGCGCGAGTGTGTGAGTTGTCATAAGGGCATGGACTGGACACTGGATATAACGTGTCGAAACTGCAGCAAGCACAACAAGGTGCGGCCCAACGGGGTAAAGGAAGCGAAGTGTCTGCGTTGCCATAAGCCGCTGATCTGGACGTTGCACCCCGAGCTATACACCAAGAAACGACTACCATTGGCCGCGCGCGTGCTGCTGGGGGCGCTTTCCTTGTTTCTTATAACGATCATGATAAAAGCGCTGATTTATCAGGAAATAGAGATCTTTTATCCGGGCAGGCACGGCAATTCCTCGTGGTTTTACTTTGCAGGTCGGGACATGATCTGGCCGGTGGCTTCACTTCTCTCCTGGGCGGTTAGCGCGTCAGCCCCAATCGTCAATCATTACGACAAGAGGTTTAACGAGCGCAGCTATCGGAACCTGATCATCTTCAGCCTCGTCACAGGGTTTGTCCTGCATCTACTGTCTATCCCGTTCGGAATGAAGGTGGCGTAGAGTGCTTTTGGCCGAGGTGAAGCGCGGCCTTCCATGCCAACCAGGGGCTCACGGCTTGCTGAATCGGGGATTTCCAGCACGGCAGCCACCCTAGGTCGAAGAGTGCTCCCCTTCACAACTAACCTTCCTTGTGATTAAAATCGGCTTGCACTTCCTGAACCCAAGCTGAACAACCACTTCATTAATCACCTCGCAAAAAAAGCACCTTGCTTAATACTTTGGTAATAGCATCTTTATCAACAATAAACATTCGCATTACAGGTCGGCGAAAACACTAACAAAATCAACCGTGAAAAGAACTTAAAACTGACGTCAAAAAAATATTTATATTCACTCAAACACTTGACTATCTTCGTGATTGAATTTACCAATCACCACTCCTCTGAAATCTCTTGCATACAGTGACCTTTTTTAAGATCTTAGGCTTAAGAGTGATGGCACATGGACATTAAGTCATTCAGCCGTTTCTGACCTTACTTACAGGTGAACTCATGTTCATGAGAAATTTCAAACTAACACCCAGAGCGTTGCTCAGTTTTGGCGCTATCTGCCTGCTGATGCTAGGCCTGAGTACCCTCTCGCTGTACAAGATCAGCGAGGTTCACAAATCCACCGTAGAGCTGGAAACCGATTGGCTGCCCAGCATACGCCAGGCGGGCAAGATAGACGCCACGCTACTGCGCCTGCGGCTTGAAGCGTTGCATTACACCGCTGACGGGGACGACAAAAAAGCTGCGTCGATCATCAAGATGGGTCAGTTGAAAAAAGAGCTGGATGAACAGGTAAGCGGTTACGCCGGGCTTGTATCCGATCCAGAAGAACAGCGTCTCTACAACGATGTCATGCAAGGCCTCAAGCGTTATGAAGAAACACTGGATGTATTAATCGCTCAAAGCGAAACCCGTTCAACCCAAGAATCCACTGTTTATATCAACACCGTCACTGTACCGCTGGCGACTGCTTTGCAAACCTCAATCGATAATCTGATCAGTGTGAATGATGCCGGCGCCACTCAATCAGGCCTTGTCGCGCAAACGCAATACGACCAGGGTTTTACGTTCACTATTGCGATCATGATTGGCACAATTATTCTGTCGATGTTTATTGCCTTTCTCTTTACCCGCAGCATCAGCGCACCGGTGAAAAAACTGGTGCAGTCCATCAAGCAGATATCAGAAGGTGACCTGAGATCTACCGTCGAAGTGTCTGGCAAAGATGAACTAACCGAGTTGCAACTCTCGACCGATGCCATGCTTCAGAGCCTGAAGAGCACGATTCAGCACATCTCGGACTCTTCCGGTCAGTTGGCAGCGGCGGCTGAAGAAATGAGCTCCATCACCGAAGAATCGCTGTCGGGTATTCAGAAACAGAACATGCAAACCGAACAGGCCGCGACGGCCGTGAACCAGATGACAGCGGCCGTTGAAGAAGTCGCACGTAACGCAGTAGCCGCTTCGCAATACACACAGGATTCGGAGAAATCCGCCGCAATCGGTAAAGATAAAGTCGCGGAAACCATCAAATCGATCAAACAACTCAGCCAGACCGTGCAGCAAACCACCGTTGAAATCGAAGGCCTGGCGACGCAAACCCAGGACATCGCCAAGGTGCTCGACGTTATTCGCTCGATTGCCGAACAGACCAACTTGTTGGCCTTGAACGCCGCCATTGAAGCCGCGCGCGCAGGTGAACAGGGCCGAGGCTTTGCCGTGGTCGCTGACGAAGTTCGTGCACTCGCACATCGCACCCAGACCTCGACCCTTGAGATCGAGCAAATGGTCAAAGGCATTCAGACAGGTTCAGGCAAAGCGGTGCAGGCCATGGTGCAGAGCAACAGTGAGGCCGTCTTGACGCTAACCATCGCGCAGGAAGCCAATATCGCCATCGGCGACATCGCGTCGGCAGTATCTGACATCAACGAACGCAACCTGCTGATTGCCACGGCATCCGAAGAGCAAGCGCATGTGTCCCGGTCGGTGGATCAGAATCTGGTCAGTATTCGCGATCTGTCCATCCAGAGCTCGTCGGCCGCCAGCCAGACCTCCATTGCCAGCACCGAGCTGTCGAAGCTGGCCGTCGGTTTGAACAGGCTCGTCTCTCGATTTGCCCTGTGAGCTGAGCGCCCTGCCATTCGTTGCGATTGCCGTATATGGTAGGGCGACTCAGGGCGCAGGTTAAAATTTCCATGGCCACCGAAACCAAACGCGACTGGCTGGTGCGTGCGCCGCAGTCGCGCAAGATGGAACGAATCGAAGCTTACTTCAGCGGGCACGGCTACACACCGCATCGTCACGACACCTACGCCATCGGGCGCACGCTGGCCGGGGTGCAGAGTTTTCATTACCGCAACGATTACCGTCACAGCCTTGCAGGCGGCACCATGGTTTTGCACCCGGACGAAGTCCATGACGGGCAAGCAGGGACCGATGCGGGCTTTCATTACCGGATGTTCTACATCGAGCCTTCGCTTATACAGCAGGTCCTGGGCGGTAAGTCGTTGCCTTTTGTAGCGGGTGGCCTCTCCAGTGATCCGCGCCTATTTGCCGCGACCAGTGCGTTGCTGCAAAGCATGGAAAACGCCCTCGACCCACTTGAAGAAGAGGACGCCATTTACGATCTGGCCCAGGCGCTGGACGCTGCCGCCGGGAATAAACGCGGGCGGCGAGCGCTGGATTACACCGCAGCCGAACGGGCGCGAATGTACATTCATGACGCGCTGAATCAGGTGATCACGCTGGACGATCTGGTAGAGGCCAGCGGTCGCGACCGCTGGAGTTTGTCCCGGGATTTTCGCGCGCTGTATGGCACCAGTCCCTATCGCTACATTACTCAGCGTCGTCTGGCAGAAGTGCGTCGTTTGCTGCTCGCGGGCCAGCCGCTCAGCGAGGCCGCGCTGGCGTGTGGGTTCTTCGATCAAAGCCACATGACGCGCCAGTACAGTCAGGCATTTGGCATCTCCCCCGCACGCTGGCTGAAGATGCTCGGCCGACACTGACAAGGCCATCCAAAGCTGCACGATCGTGCAATACGGTTTATTTGTAGCTCGCTAAGGTTGGTGCTTCTGAATCAACCGAGAGCACTGACCATGACCAGCACCTGTTCTGCCCCGCCCAACTCCGCAGTTAACTTCGCCGCCAAATATGCGCTGTTCACTGAACAATGGACGCCGAAAGTTGTGGCGGAAATGAACGACTATCAGTTCAAAGTGGTGAAGATTCAGGGCGACTTCATCTGGCACTCTCACGCGGATACCGACGAGACTTTCATCATTCTGGAAGGCGAATTGCGCATTGATTTTCGCGATGGTTTTGTCACGGTTGCTGCCGGCGAAATGTATGTCGTCGGCAAGGGCATCGAGCATAAACCCTACGCCGAGCGGGAAGTGAAACTGCTGCTGATCGAGCCGCGCGGAGTGCTGAATACCGGACATGAGGAGAGCGGCCGGACGGCGGTTAATGATGTGTGGATTTGATTTAAGTCGCTGACGAAACGTCTTAACGCAGAAATGCAAAACCTGTAGGAGCGCGCTTGCCCGCGATTGCGTCAGAACGGACGAGATATTCATCGACTGACAGACCGAATCGCGGGCAAGCGCGCTCCTACAGATCCCCGCTTGCATCACGACGGCGTGGTGTCAGGGACACCGGGGCAGCGCATACAAAAATGCGCTGCATGCCGGTGCTTTCAACGTCCCGAATTATTGGAATGACGCCGCGAGTTTATTTCGCTTGTGGGTGATTGGCCTTACTCGCTTATATAGGGGCAATCTCTCTCGGCAGAAAACTGGTCATGAATCGCGAAAACATCAGTCAATCCATTTCTCATGTTCATCCGCTGACGCTGTCCCACGGCAGAAACGCCGAAGTGTGGGATACCGACAACAAGCGCTATATCGACTTTGTTGGCGGCATTGGCGTGCTTAATCTGGGGCATACCAATCCGCACGTTGTAGCGGCCATTCAGGATCAGGCCACGAAACTCACGCATTACTGCTTCAACGCGGTGCCTCACGAACCCTATGTCAGGTTCATGGACAAACTGGAGCAGTTCGTCCCGGTGTCTTATCCACTCAGCGGCATGCTCACCAATAGCGGCGCAGAAGCGGCAGAAAATGCGCTGAAAATCGTGCGCGGGGCCACGGGCAAAACCGCAGTCATTGCCTTTGACGGTGGCTTTCATGGCCGCACCCTGGCGACATTGAACCTCAATGGCAAGGTCGCTCCGTACAAGCAAAAAGTCGGAGTATTGCCGGGCCCGGTGTTTCACATTCCGTACCCGAGCAAAGACAACGGCGTGACCACCGAGCAAGCGCTAAAAGCCATGGACCGCTTGTTCAGCGTCGAGATCGATGTGAACGACGTCGCCTGTTTTATCTTTGAAGCAGTTCAGGGGGAAGGCGGTTTTCTAGCCATGGAGCCTGACTTCGCCCAGGCGCTGCGCCGGTTCTGCGATGAAAAAGGCATTCTGCTGATTGCCGATGAAATCCAGTCAGGCTTCGGGCGTACCGGGCAGCGCTTTGCCTTCACCCGGCTGGGTATCGAGCCCGATCTGATTTTGCTGGGCAAGAGCATCGCTGGCGGCATCCCGATGGGTGCAGTGGTGGGTCGCAGAGCATTGATGGGTTCGCTGCCCAAAGGTGGCCTTGGCGGTACGTACTCCGGTAACCCGATCGCGTGTGCAGCGGGGATCGCCAGCCTCGACCAGTTGAACGACGCGAACCTTTCCGCCTGGGGCGAGATGCAGGAAAGCATAATCGTCAGCCGTTACGAATCCTGGCAGGCCAACAAGCTGTCGCCTTATCTGGGACGCTTGACGGGCGTTGGGGCCATGCGCGGTATTGAGCTGATCACCGCCGATGGGGCACCCGGTACTCAGCAACTGGCGCAACTGCTGGAAACGGCTCGTAAAGAAGGTTTGTTGCTGATGCCGAGTGGCAAGTCGAGACACATCATCCGCTTGCTGGCGCCATTGACGATCGAGCCAGAGGTATTGCGCGAGGGGCTGGATATTTTTGAGCGGTGTCTGGAATCTCTGGAATAACAACAATCCCGTGGGAGCGAATTCATTCGCGAAGACATTGATACAAACAAAACATATCTATCGAATGTACCGGCCCTTTCGCGAATGAATTCGCTCCCACGGGAATGGGGCCAGGCGCAGAATTTAATGACCCTTGAGGTGGAGATTCCCCGCAATGACAGCTTCAAGCTTCGCAAACCGTGACGAGATCCGTGCCAGTTTTTCTCGAGCCATGTCGGACATGTACAAGACCGAGGTGCCACTCTACGGCACGCTGATGGAACTGGTCGCGGAAACCAATGACGGCGTTCTGGCGAGCAATTCGCAAGTTGCGCAAAGCTTGAAACTGACCGGTGAAATCCAGCGGCTGGACATGGAGCGCCATGGCGCGATCCGTGTCGGTACCGCCACTGAACTGGCCACCTTGAGCCGTCTGTTCGCGGTCATGGGCATGGAGCCGGTGGGCTATTACGACCTGACACCTGCGGGCGTGCCGGTGCACTCAACCGCCTTTCGTGCCGTACATGAACACGCTCTGCAAGTCAGTCCGTTTCGGGTGTTCACATCGTTGCTGCGTCTGGAGCTGATCGCCAATCCCGAGCTGCGCGACTTCGCCAGCCAAGTGCTAAGCAAACGCCAGATCTTCACCCCGCGTGCGCTGGAGTTGATTGAAAAGTCTGAACTGGACGGCGGCCTGACTGAAGCCGATGCACAAGACTTCGTCGAGCAAGCGCTGGAAACTTTTCGCTGGCACAACACCGCCACGGTGAGCCTGGATCAGTACAAACAACTGAACGCCCAACACCGTCTGATCGCGGACGTGGTGGCGTTTCATGGCCCGCACATCAATCACCTGACCCCGCGTACGCTGGACATCGACACGGTGCAGGACGGCATGCCCAAAAAAGGCATCACGCCTAAAGCCGTGGTCGAAGGACCGCCGCGCCGCAACTGCCCGATCCTGTTGCGCCAGACCAGTTTCAAAGCGCTGGAAGAGCCCATCACGTTTATCGGCCAGTCCGCGAATGAAGCAGGCAGCCACTCGGCGCGCTTCGGTGAAATCGAACAACGTGGCGCAGCCCTGACGCCCAAAGGCCGCGAGCTTTACGACCAGTTGCTGAATGAAGCCCGAGACGCGCTGGGTGAATTCCCCAACGAGGGCAATGCCGTGCGTTACGCCGAACTGCTGGGAACCGCGTTCAAGGCGTTCCCGGACAGCCACGAAGAAATGCGTGATCAGGACCTGGCGTACTTCCGCTACTTCGCCACTGAACAAGGCATCGCAGCGGGTGCAAGTATTCAGCAAGGATCAAGCCTTGAGCAGTTGATCAGCGCGGGCTACGTACACTTCGAACCATTGGTTTACGAAGACTTTTTGCCGGTGAGTGCGGCGGGGATTTTCCAGTCCAACCTGGGCGATGACGCGCAGTCTCATTACGGCACCAGCTCCAATCAGCAGGATTTCGAGCGGGCACTGGGTCGTAGCACCATCAACGAGCTTAAGCTCTATGCCGATACACAGCGCCGCTCGTTACGGGAGTGCTCGCAAGCGCTGGGCATCGCACCGTTGGCCTGACGTGGGAGTCGCACAGCAGATTAATCCTGTAGGAGCTCACCGAGGTTACGAGGCCAGCGATGGCGGAGTGTCAGACAAACCGCCATCGCAGCCTCGCGGTGCTCGTCAACTCCTACGGAAAGCTTATATAGCCTGGACTGATCACCCCTGCCGACGCTGCCACTCATCGGCGACATCGCCCATGTTCTTGGGGATGTCATTGCGTATCCAGGCCATGAAATCCCGGTCGAATCTGAATTTTTCACCGCATTGTTCAAGCATGAAACGCCGAACGTTCTGGGTGTTTTTGTAAGTCTTGTCCACGAGCGTGGCGCGGGTGATGGTGTTGCTGTGCCAGTCGGTGGGCATGGGAAAAATCCTTGAATTGGAACGTCGACTTGTAGGAGCTGCCGAAGGCTGCGAATTGCGGGGTATCAGACACACTGCCTTCGCAGCCTTCGGCAGCTCCTACAAAATGTGGCAGCTTAGACCACTCTAGAGCCTTACAGAATCACCCGCAAACACTGCCCCGCGTGATACAGGTTGAAGCCCGCCTCATAAGCTAATGCCCGCACACCTGCGCTTTTCAGCTCTGGAGCCGGGGCAAACGGGATCGGCAACACGTCCGGATCGTCCTTGATCAAAAAGTCCGCGAATGCCTTGCCCATGACGGTGCCCGTGGTGTTGCCTCGTCCGTTGTAGCCATTGGCGGCCACCAGCCCCGGTGCAGGTTCGAACAGTTTGACCATGTGATCCGGGGTGAAATCAATGCAGCCCGTCCAGTGCATTTCCCATCGGACTTTGCCCAGTTGCGGGAAGTAATGGCTCTGAATGCGATCAGCCCAACTGCTGATGAACCAGTCGGGCTTGTTGTTCATCTTGCCCATGCTGCCGAGGATCAAGCGACCTTCGTTGTCGCGACGAATACTGCTCAACACCAGGCGCGTATCCCACGAGCCCTGCCCGTGCTTGAGCACTTCATCCGCAGCGCTTGAGGTCAGTGGTTCGGAGGCGACGTTGTAGTAGTAACCCTTGAAGAAATTCTGCTTGATGCCCGCCCACTCGCCTTCGGTGTAAGCGCCGGTTGAGACCACGACTTTGTCAGCCGAAACCGTACCGCCCGCCGTATTGACCAGCCAGCCCGAGCCTTCGCGAGTGACAGCCTGCACGGGCGAGTTCTGGAAAATCTGCCCGCCGAGCTTGAGCACGGCTTCTGCCAGGCCGACGGTGTAGCCCATCGGGTTGATGGTGCCTGCACGTCGGTCCAACAAGGCGGTGGGGATTTTGTCAGTGCCGCAGTATTCACGGCACTTGGCACCGGTCAGCAGTTCGACGTCAGCACCGCGACGCTTCCATTGATCGTGACGTGCCTGAATGTCTTTGGCGCCATTGGCGTTGTGAGCCATGTGCAAGGTGCCGTCGTGACGGGCCTGACAGTCAATGGCGTATTTTTCGATCAGGTCGAACACCAGTGCAGGCGCGAGGCCCATGATCGTGTTGAATTTCTCCCCCACGCCGGGGCCGAGCACCGCAGCAGCATCATCGGGCGCAATCCAGCTACCGGCATTGACCAGTCCGACGTTACGCCCCGAGCCGCCCGTGCCGATGCGCGTGGCCTCCAGCAGCGCAACGGATTTGCCGCTTTCCAGTAAATGCAATGCGGCAGACAAACCTGTGATACCGCCACCGATCACGCAGACATCGACCTTGAGTGCACCGCTCAGGGGTACCGATTGAATCTGACGAGTCGTGACTTGTTCCCACAAACACTTTTCACGCAACTGATCCATCTCGAACTGATCCCCGCCAGAACTGCACACGAAAATAATCTGCTTCATTCTTGATCCGATGCAAGGGCAATACCAAACGACCTTTACTCCGGATATCAGTCGGTTTCGGCATGATCCGGGCTGATGTGAGTCTGTGGGCTCAGAGCTTGTTCTCATCAAACAACATGCAAACCACTGGATTGAAATACATTTTCTGTAGGAGCTGCCGAAGGCTGCGAAGCATTTCTCCTGATACACCGCGATCGCAGCCTCCGGCAGCTCCTACAGGGCCTGTGTTTGCTTTGCGACAGCGTGGTGTCGTCCTGATATCGCCGAGACGATATTAAAACGCCACTTACGCACCTGCGCAGCGGCGTTTTTCTCGTATTGAAAACAGGTCGTTTCGGCCAATGAATACGGGAACATTACGTTCATCGGATAGGTAATTTTTATGTAGCTCATTTGCCATTTTCGGTGCAGGATTTTTCCGACGTTTTCAGCCGCCGTTGACTCGGCGTTTCGTTCACCCCACTGATGGAGATGCTTACCGATGCTAATCCAAATAGAAGAAGGGACTCACGGCGCCAATTGGGTCGTGAAGCTGGACAACTACCCCGTCAAATGTCGCAGCAGGGATGAAGCCCGCGAATTTGCTGAAAAAATGAAGTCACGAATCAATGCCCCGCACTCGTTGCCCGGCAGGTTCAGCTCTACATCGGTCAACCAGACGGCGGCGCATGTCGGTTGAGATCAGGTTTGAAGAACAGGAATAAAAAAGCCCGGCTTACTCGCCGGGCTTTCCATTTCTACGACATCCTTTTCACATGATTTTCACGGCGGCGCTTTTAACCTAGCGTCACTCCTGTTGAATCTCCTGGCCCGCCTCGTAGCGGGTCTTTTTTTGTCTCGCGTTTGAGCATTGGACCCGTAGGAGCTGCCGAAGGCTGCGATAGCGGCGTGTCAGGATAAGCGCTTCGCAGCCTCCGGCAGCTCCTACAGAAAACCCATTTCATCCGGCTCTGAAAGCCTACGGCGCAGTGCTCACAGCCTCATTGCTGGCGACGGTTTTGCTGTTGACCAATGCCGCCTCGCCCAGCACTGCAAGCCGGTCCGATCGACTGCCATCCATGACTTCGCCACTCCAATGCCCCGTCATCGCTGCCATCCAGGCGAACAAGAACAGCGCCACACCCTGCAGGGCCCATCTCGCGATAATCGGCATAGCACTTCTCCCTTTCCAGAATTCAATGCGCTGATGTAAACAGCTAAGCATTGCAAAAGGGTTTCACTGCTGACGAAGATGAAAGTATTTGTAAGAAGAAATTTCAAGAATCGGCTGTGGTCAGTAGTTCACAGATTCTATGAAAGGCCACACCGCATGAAGTTTTCCCAATTTGCCCAAGGGCTGTCCAAGTGGGCAGGCAGCGCACGAACGTTCATGGCTGCGATTGCCCTGATTTGCCTGTGGGCAATCACCGGCCCCTGGTTTCACTACAACGATACCTGGCAGCTGATCATCAATACGTCCACGACCATCATCACCTTTCTGATGGTGTTCCTGATTCAGAACACTCAGAACCGCGACAACGATGTACTGCATATCAAGATCGACGAACTGCTGCGCGTGACCAAGGACGCGCAAAACGCCTTGCTGAGCCTGGACAAGCTGGATCACAAAGAACTTCGTGCACTGCGCAAGGAATACAAAGCGATTGGTGATATCGAGGCTCTCGGCTCCCCGTCCAAAAGCGAGCCTTGATGCAACGGCCCGGCGGTCAGCGCCGGGGAACTCTACAACCGCCCCTCCGTTCATAAAACAGGTAGTCGACGTATAAAAAACCTAGTAGCGAGCCACTGGCCTACACAGGGAGTCGTCCATGAGCGGATCCGGATCTAGCACTGAAAAAGCTGCTGTAGTTCTTCTGCCTACCCACAAAAAACTGGCCACACATGAAGTCGTAGTGCATCAGAAACTGGCCGAGAAAATCGCGACTTTATTGGGTTGTGAATTTCTCGGGCTATACGACAACGCCATCCACAAGGGCATGAATCTTTACTTCATCCCGTCTGACACCTTGATTGGCAAACAACAAAACATCGCCCTGAACATTGAGTCTTTCGACGACCTGTTCGGTGGTTTGATCGCCGAGCCCTTTATGGCCACCAAGGCCATTTCCCATCCCCTGCTGGATGAAGCCACGGCGCAGCCTCCCGGCTGGTCACGGCAAATCCACGAGGATGCGGCTGATTCAGTGCTCGCAGGTTTTACCGTTTTTAATGAAGCCGACGCACTGCGTGCCGGTGAGCGAGTATTGGCCAACGGACCGGCGCGGATCAAACCCGTGCTGGCGACGGCTGGACGGGGGCAGATCGTGGTCACTGATCAGGGCCAACTCCAGGCCGCGATTGCCGAGCAAGCCATGGAAGAGGTCGCAACATGGGGTCTGGTGATCGAAGAAGACCTAACTGACGTTATCACCCTGAGTGTTGGCCTGGTGCAGGTCGCCGGGATCACCGCCAGTTATCACGGCACCCAATGCCTCACTGAGGACAACAAGGGTGAAACGGTTTATGGCGGCTCTACGCTGTGGATTGTGCGCGGCGGTTATGAAGCACTGCTCGCGCTGGAGCTGGATGAGCCCGTTCGGCGCGCCGTGACTCAGGCCATGCACTACGAGAACGCGGCGCTCAAACATTTCCCCGACTTCATCGCCTCAAGGCGCAACTACGACATTGCTCAAGGCACCAACGCCAAAGGCGAACGCTGCTCCGGCGTACTGGAACAATCCTGGCGAATCGGTGGTGCGAGCCCTGCTGAGGTCGAAGCTTTACTGGCTTTTGCGGCCGATCCAGACCTGCAGCGTATCTGTGCCTCGACTCACGAAATATACGGCGAAACCACAATCCCGGCCGACGCCAGCGTTCTTTACGAAGGCGACGATCCCGAGGTTGGTTTCATCAGCAAATTCACAAAGGTCAGACCTTATGAGTGTAAGCAGTGAAAGCATTGAGATTGCAGTAGATGGCCAATCCATTTCCGGAACGATCCTGACCCCTGGCGCGAAGATCCCCGGCATTTTGTTCGTCCACGGCTGGGGCGGTAGTCAGCAAAGGGACTTGGCGCGAGCCAAAAACATCACAGGTCTGGGTTGCGTGTGCCTGACGTTTGACCTGCGCGGGCACGAGGGCACTCACGAAATGCGTAGCAAGGTATCCCGGGAACAAAGCCTGGCGGATTTGCTCGCTGCCTACGACCGACTGGTCAGCCACCCTGCGGTCGACAGCGATGCCATCGCCGTCATTGGCAGCAGCTATGGCGGTTACCTGGCAACCATCCTCAGCTCCATGCGCCCGGTCAAATGGCTGGCGTTGCGTGTACCCGCGCTGTATTGGGATGCCGACTGGGAAATGCCCAAGCAGGAACTGGATCGCGACAAGCTGGCCCATTACCGCCGTTCTGCGGTGACTGCCGCTGACAACCGTGCGCTGGCAGCCTGCAAAGAGTTTCACGGGGACGTGCTGCTGATTGAGTCCGAACAGGACGACTATGTGCCCCACGCGACGTTGATGAGCTACCGCAGTGCGTTCGAACAGGCCCACTCGCTAACCTATCGCCTGGTGGACGGCGCCGACCACGCGTTGAGCAGCGATCTGAGCCAGAGTATGTACAGCTCGATGTTGACCAACTGGATCAGTGAGATGGTCATCGGCGCTCGTCTTGTGGATTACCCGCACCATTCGGCGAAGTATTCCTGACGGATCCGCGAACCATGTAGGAGCTGCCGAAGGCTGCGATAGCGATTATTCAAGTACACCGCTATCGCAGCCTTCCTACAGCCGGATTTAGACCGCTGTAGCGCTACTCATCCCCGGCACCAGAATCACCTTGCGGCAATCCTCCTGCTTCTTGTCGAAGATCTTGTAACCCTCGGCGGCATCTTCCAGCGACATGCGATGGGTAATGATCGCCTCTGGCGCAAGCGCCCCGCTTTCGATGTGTTCGAGCAATTCAGGCAAATAACGCTGTACATGGGTCTGTCCCATTTTGAACGTCAGGCCTTTGTCGAAAGCATCGCCAAACAGGAAGCCATGGATGAATCCGGCGTAGACACCCGGTACGCTCACCACACCACCGCGTCGCACAGCGGCGATGCATTGGCGCAAGGCCTTGCCACTGCTGCCCTCAAGTTTCAGGGTCGCAAGAATGGTTTCAGTCGTGCTGCCCTTGGCTTCAAACCCGACCGCATCGATCACGCCATCCACGCCGCGCATGCCACGGGTCTGCTTGATGATGGTGTCAGCGGGATCATCGTCTTCATCGAAGTTGATCGGGATCACGCCGTAAGTGCTTTGTGCGTAGGCCAAGCGATACGCGTGGTGATCGACCATGAAGATTTTCTCGACGCCCAGCATTCTTGCGCAAGCAGCGCTGAGCAACCCCACTGGCCCGGCACCGTAGATCGCCAGACTCGAACCCTGGCCTACTCCGCTATTGAGCACCGCTTGCCACGCAGTCGGCAGGATATCGGAAAGGAACAACACCTTGTCGTCGGACAGCGTGCCCGGCACTTTGAAAGGGCCGGTGTTGCCTTTAGGCACGCGCACGTACTCAGCTTGCCCACCTGGAATACCGCCATACAAATGGCTGAAACCAAATAACGCAGCCCCTGGCGGAATGGACTTCTTGTTCAGAATCGCACCGCGTCCGGTGTTGGTGGTTTCGCATGCTGCGAACTGGTCCAGCTGGCAGAAAAAGCAACTGCCGCAGGCGATGACAAAGGGGATAACAACCCGGTCGCCAGGCTTGACCGTGGTGACCTGTGAACCCACCTCTTCAACGATACCCATGAACTCATGGCCAAAAATATCGCCCGATTCAGTGGCTGGAATCTTGCCGCGATACAAATGCAGGTCAGAGCCGCAAATCGCTGTGGCGGTGACCTTCAGCAGAATGTCATCGACTTCTTGAATAACTGGATCAGGAACGGTATCGACCCGAACATCATTGGACCCGTGATAAGTCAGTGCGCGCATTTTTCTCTCCTTGCAGGCGATAAGGCCAGTCGGGCAAAAGCACCCGGAACTAACAAGGGAGAACCGAAAGAATATGTAAGTTCAGAGGGCCTTAAAGCAAAGATGACCAGTGGTTAATCTCGTCGCCGTCGGGCTGGGAGTTTGAACTTGGCGGGGAAGATTTATCTAAGCTCGCTTTCGCGAGGCAGGCACAGTTCCTTGTGGGAGCCGGGCTTGCCCGCGATAAGGGCGACGCGATTCATGCGAGACCGAGTTACCCTTATCGAGGGCAAGCCCGGCTCCCACAGGAAAGACAGCGCTGATATCAGGTAATCGGCGCAGGGTTGAACAGGGTGATGTCGTTGTGCAAACGGTAATGCTCGGTCCAGGTCTTTTTCTTGCCGCTGGCCACGTCCAGATAGAAATGGAACAGTTCCCAGCCAAGGTCTTCAATCGTTGCACGACCGGTTGCAATACGGCCGGCATCAATGTCGATCAGATCAGGCCAACGCGTCGCCAGCTCTGTACGGGTCGATACCTTGACCACGGGGGACATCGCCAGACCATACGGCGTACCGCGCCCGGTGGTGAACACGTGCAGGTTCATCCCGGCCGCCAGTTGCAGGGTGCCGCAGACAAAGTCACTGGCCGGTGTGGCACAGAAAATCAGGCCTTTGCGCTTGAAGCGTTCGCCAGGGCCCAGCACGCCGTTGATGGCGCTGTTGCCCGACTTGACGATCGATCCCAGGGATTTCTCGACAATGTTCGACAACCCGCCCTTCTTGTTACCCGGTGTGGTGTTGGCGCTACGGTCCGCCTCGCCTTTCGCCAGATAGCGGTCGTACCAGTCCATTTCCCGAACCAGCTCTTCGGCCACTTCCTGAGTCTCGGCGCGGGACGTCAGCAAGTAGATGGCATCGCGTACTTCGGTCACTTCCGAAAACATCACGGTAGCGCCTGCGCGCAGCAGCAAGTCCGAGGCGTAACCCAATGCCGGGTTGGCGGTGATGCCAGAAAACGCATCGCTACCGCCGCATTGCATGCCCAGAATCAAATCTGAGGCGGGCACGGTTTCACGACGTCGCAGATCAAGCTTCTTCAAGCGCACTTCAGCCAACTCCATGATCTGCTCGATCATTTCGTTGAAGCCATGGCTGGAGTCCTGCAGGCGATACATCCATTGATCGCTGAGATCCACAGACAGATCGTCTTCGTGCATGACCTGCCCGGCTTGCAATTTCTCGCAGCCCAGCCCAATCACCAACGCCTCGCCACCCAGGTTCGGGTTGCGCGCAAGGTTACGCACTGTGCGGATCGGGATGTAAGCGTCGGTCGCGGTGATAGCCACACCACAACCGTAAGTATGAGTAAGCGCCACCACGTCATCGACGTGGGGGTACTTGGGCAACAGCTCTTCGCGGATGCGCTTGACCGCATGATCAAGCACCCCGGTCACGCACTGCACAGTGGTGGTAATGCCCAGAATGTTACGCGTGCCGACAGTACCGTCGGCGTTGCGATAGCCTTCAAAGGTAAAACCTTCCAGCGGTGCGCCTCTTTCCGGCACCGCGTCTGACATCGGCAGGCTGTCCAGCGCCGGAGCCGATGGCATACGCAGTTGATCTTCCCTGACCCAACTGCCCCGTGGAATCGGTTGCAGGGCATAACCGATGGTGTGTCCGTAACGGATGATCGGCTCGCCTTCAGCGATATCGACGGTGTTGACCTTGTGGCTCTGCGGAACGTTATCGACGGTCACCAGACCATTATCAAATTCGGTACCGGCAGGCACACCCTGGTCGTTGACTACTACCACCACGTTATCCAGCTCATGGAGCCGGATGTAACGTGGGGAGTCGGCATGTTGAATCAGGTTCATCACGGTTTCCTCAGGATTTAGCTTGAGAAAGGTCGCTGGCTTCGCCAGTCAATGGCCCCTCGGTTGGAGGCTCTTTCAGTTCAACGCGTTTGATCTCGCCAACAATGAAGATGTAGCTGAACACCGCAACCACTGCGTTGGCACCCACGAACACCAGTGCCCATTTGAACGAGCCAGTGGAACTGATGATGTAGCCAATCACGATAGGCGTGGTAATCGATGCAATGTTACCGAAGGTATTGAACAGGCCACCGCTCAAACCGGCGATCTGCTTCGGCGAAGCATCGGACATCACCGCCCAGCCCAGCGCGCCCACACCTTTACCGAAGAACGCCAAGGCCATGAAGCCGACGACCATCCACTCGATATCAACGTAGTTACAGGCAACGATGGTGGTCGACAGCAGCAGGCCGCCGATGATCGGTGCTTTGCGAGCGAAGGTCAGCGAGTGGCCTTTGCGCAGCAGGTAGTCGGAAATCACGCCGCCCAATACACCACCGATGAAACCGCAGATGGCTGGCAACGAGGCGATCATGCCCGCCTTGAGGATGGTCATGCCACGTTCCTGAACCAGGTAAACCGGGAACCAGGTCAGGAAGAAATAGGTGATGCCGTTGATGCAGTACTGGCTCAGGTAGATGCCGAGCATCATGCGGTTGGTCAGCAGTTGACGGATGTAGTCCCATTTCGGGCCGCCGCTTTTGCCTTTACCTTTGTCCTGATCCATATCGACCATGCCGCCGTTGTCGGCGATGTGATCGAACTCTTCCTTGTTGATGCGTGGATGTTCGCGCGGGCTGTAGATAACTTTCATCCAGACCGCCGAGAACACGATACCGATGGCCCCCATCACGACGAACACATGCTGCCAGCCGAATTTGTAAACGATCCAGCCCATGAGCGGAGCGAACAGCACGGTGGCGAAGTATTGTGCGGAGTTGAAGATCGCAGAGGCAGTACCGCGCTCGGCAGTCGGGAACCAGGCCGCAACGATGCGCGCGTTACCAGGGAAGGAAGGCGCTTCGGCCAGACCCACCATGAAACGCAGCATGAACAGCACGATGACCGCGGAGCCAATGCTGAACTCGCCAACATAGCCTTGCAGCAAGGTGAACAGCGACCAGGTAAAAATGCTTAGTGCGTAGATTTTCTTGGAACCGAAACGGTCGAGCAGCCAGCCACCCGGAATCTGACCAGCCACATAGGCCCAGCCGAAAGCAGAGAAGATGTACCCGAGAGTGATGGCGTCGATACCAAGGTCTTTTTGCAGGCTGGAGCCCGCGATAGCGATGGTGGCGCGGTCGGCGTAGTTGATCGTGGTCACCAGAAAAAGCATGAGCAGGATCAAATAGCGGACGTGAGTCGGCTTGGACTGTTGCATGTGTGTGAACTCCCACTAATTATTTTTTTTACGCGGGTATATCTGTTTTTTTGTGTCGCTCGCGCCTGTCGGCCCCTTGGAAAAAGTCGTGATTAACGACACTTCCCACCTACAGTTGATGCGCGTCCCTACGAACCGATGCAGACCTCATCAGCCCTTGTGCCGCTGACAAACCGTCCATGGCACAAAGCCGCTGAATCGCTCAGCGGCTTTGGTTCGGGGGTGTGTTACTGCTTGCCTTGCTTGTCCATCAGCGCGGCGAGCATTTCGTACTCTTCGGCAGTCAGGTCGGTCAGTGGTGTGCGCACTGGACCGGCGTCGTAACCGGCGATTTTTGCGCCAGCCTTGACGATGCTGACGGCGTAACCGGATTTGCGGTTACGAATGTCCAGGTATGGCAGGAAGAAGTCGTCGATGTATTTGCCAACGGCAACGTGATCGTCTTTGGCGATAGCGTGGTAGAAGTCCATCGCCAGCTTGGGTACGAAGTTGAAAACGGCCGACGAGTAGACCGGAACGCCCAGCGCTTTGTAGGCAGCTGCGTAAACTTCAGCGGTCGGCAAACCACCCAGGTACGAGAAGCGATCGCCCAGACGACGGCGGATCGAGACCATCAGTTCAATGTCACCCAGACCGTCTTTGTAGCCGATCAGGTTAGGGCAGCGTTCGGCCAGTTGTTCCAGCAGCGGAGCAGTCAGGCGGCAGACGTTGCGGTTGTACACGACAACGCCGATTTTCACTGACTTGCAGACCGCTTCAACGTGAGCGGCTACGCCGTCCTGGCTGGCTTCAGTCAGGTAATGCGGCAGCAGCAACAGGCCTTTGGCGCCCAGACGTTCTGCTTCTTGAGCGTATTCGATGGCTTGACGGGTCGAACCGCCAACGCCTGCCAGAATCGGCACGCTGGTCGCGCAGGTATCAACCGCGGTTTTGATCACTTCGGAGTATTCGCTGGCTGCCAGGGAGAAGAACTCACCTGTACCGCCGGCAGCGAACAGAGCGCTTGCGCCGTACGGGGCCAGCCACTCGAGACGTTTAACGTAGCCAGCGCGATGGAAGTCGCCCTGCGCATTGAAGTCGGTAACAGGGAAAGACAGCAGACCGTGGGAAAGGATGGACTTCAGTTCTTGTGGATTCATTATTCGAACACCCTGGGAGCATTTATTGTGAATGGATCACCGGTCGTCTGCCGATGTCGTAAGTCATCGTACAACTGATAATAAAATCACTCAACAGGGATTTTCGGTTTTTTCCGTAAGCTGTAGCAGATAGTAGCGCAGGCCCCGAAGGAATGGGCCCTGGCGGGAATTTGGATAGACTAAGGTCGTATGATCACTGGGAGGAATTAGCCCGGATAGAGGGGGCGCGCGGTATTTATGTGGGAGCTGGGCTTGCCCGCGATAAGGCTGGATGCGATCTGAAATGAACCGCATCCAGCCTTATCGCGAGCAAGCTCTGCTCCTATCAAACATCACTCCAATAATGGATTTGAAACGCGGACCTTGTAGGAGCTAACTTGTTGGCGAAGCGGAATTTCTGACGATGCGGGTCCGACGTCTCGCCAACAAGTTGGCTCCTACAGGTCACCCGTTTGCTGCGCGACAGCGTGGTGTCAGGGACACCGGGGCGACTCCCACAGGTATTGAGGCACTCAATCAGGCCCGCTGCGATTCAGCCTCTTCATGGGCATGACGCAACCGTTCGCGGCTGTTGGTCAGGTGCAGGCGCATCGCGGCGCGGGCGGCGTCGGAGTCCTGGCGGGCGATGGCGTCGTAGATTTCTTCGTGCTCACGGCTCAGGCGTGTCATGTAGTGCTGCTGGTCATCATGAGCCAGGCGCGCCGAGTTCAGGCGGGTACGCGGAATGATGCTGGTGCCCAGGTGAGTCATGATATCGGTGAAATAGCGGTTGCCCGTCGACAGCGCAATCTGCAGGTGGAACTGGAAGTCCGACCCTACCGCATCAGCGGCATGAGCAGCACTTTCATTCAGTGCATCCAGCGCCTGACGCATTGCCAGCAATTGCTCATCGGTACGACGCTGCGCCGCCAATCCGGCCGACTCGACCTCAAGGCTGATACGCAACTCGAGAATCGCCAGCACATCACGCAACGTGACAATGGTGGCCGGATCAATACGGAAGCCACTCGGGCTTGGCGTATCCAGCACGAAGGTGCCGATACCGTGACGGGTTTCTACCAGACCGGACGCCTGCAGACGCGAGATAGCCTCGCGCACCACTGTGCGGCTGACGCCTTGTTCTTCCATGATGGCCGATTCGGTGGGCAGTTTGTCGCCACGCTTGAGCAGCCCGCTGCGAATACGCTCGGACAGTTCAGTGACCAGCTCTTGCGCAAGGCTGCGGTGCTTGCGGCGTGCGCGAGGCAGTGCGCTTTGATTTTCCATATCCAACGTCGATCTCGAGCAATGAAAGAAGTGATGATAGCTCACCGGGTTATACGATCACATTCATAAAAAACGAATGAATAGTACGCCGCGATCATACAACAGGCAGAGAATGCGGCTGTTCGCGCAAATCCCCATCCTCGATACGCAGCAGCCGTCTGTGAAAACGCTTCAGGCTGCTGCGATGGCCAATGCTGACCAGAGTTACATCCGGTAACTCATCAATCAGCGCCTGATACAGCAACGCCTCGTCTTCCTCGTCCATGGCAGAGGTGGCTTCATCCAGATAGAGCCAGCGTGGCTGGAACAGCAGTGCCCGGGCAAACGCGACGCGTTGCTGCTCACCGGGTGACAACATGCGTTGCCAGTGATCGCTCTCGTCCAGACGCGGTATCAGGTGCCCCAGTCGACAGGTTTCCAACACCTGGGCGAAGCGTTCCGCCGGATACGTTTCCACAGTCTGTGGATAACTCATGGCCTCACGCAATGTGCCAATCGGCAGATAAGGCCTCTGCGGCAGGAACAGATAGGGCTCGGCAGGCAGTTGAATGTGGCCTTTACCGTTTTGCCACAACCCGCCCAGCGCACGCAGCAAAGTACTCTTGCCGCTGCCGGATCGACCACCCACCATGACCCGCTCACCTGCTGCGATGTTCAGGTTCGTGTCCTTCAGCAACTGTCGGCTCGCGCCCAATTGCAGCGCCAGCCCGGCCAGGCTCAGCGACTCGCCTGTATGGCTGATTTCGATGGCTGAAACATGGGCCTCGTTCTGATCCAGAGCCTGCCGGAAACTCAGCAGACGGTCACAGGTGGCCCGCCACGACGCCAGCGTGGCATAGGCGTCGATAAACCAGCTGAAGTTTTCCTGCACATTGCCAAAAGCAGAGTTGATCTGCATGAGCTCGCCCAGCTCAATCTTGCCCGCAAAGTAGCGCGGCGCGGCCACCACGAAGGCGAAGATGATCGCGATCTGTGAATAACCGGCCGTGAAGAACGTCAGGCGTTTCTGCACCCGCATCATCGACCAGAAGTTGCTCCAGACCATGCCGAAGCGTGAACTCAAACGCTCGTTCTCGTTGGGCTCGCCGTCCGAAAGCGCAATACTTTCGGCGTTCTCACGCACGCGAACCAGCGAGAAACGCAAGTCAGCTTCGTAACGCTCTTGCTGGTTACTCAGGGGAATCAGACGCCGACCGATCAAATGCGTCAGCCAACTGCCCACAACTGCATAAAGGAATGCGGCCCAGAACATATAGCCGGGTATCTCGATCCCAAACAACTCGATGCTGCCGGACACGCCCCACAGGATGATCGAAAAGGACACCAGACTGACGATGGTTTTGATCAGCCCAAGGCCCAGCGACAGGGTATCGCTGGTGAATTTGTTGAGGTCTTCGGACAAGCGCTGGTCAGGGTTATCGGTGTAACCGCCCTGCTCCAGCTGGTAGTAGCTTTTGTGACTGAGCCATTTGGCAAAATGCTGCTCGGTGAGCCAGCGCCGCCAGCGAATGGTCAACATCTGCGTCAGGTAGGACCGGTAAACCGCGCCCAGAATAGCCACGGTAGCGATGCCGCAGAAATACAGAATCGACTGGGTAAAGGCTTCAAGATCCTTCTTTTCCAGCGAGTTGTAGAAGTCTCGGTACCAGCTGTTGAGCACCACCGAAATGGCCACGCTGAACAGCGAAAGCGCAATCACGGCGATCAAGAGGAGCCAGGCCAGGCCCTTCTCTTCGCTGCGCCAGTAAGGAGTAATCAGCTTCCAGACGCGGGAGAAGAATTTCTCCCGCACACTGTCATTTACAGTTGTGTATTCGGCATTGCGATTCATGGTGATGACTCGACTTCACAGTGAAGTTCAGCGTCCGGGCGTGAGCGGCGGACGCACTACGCGATCATCCATGACAAACAGCAGCCGTTAGCGGCGTACGGGGCGTTTCTGCAATTTGCGCTGCAAGGTACGGCGGTGCATGCCCAACGCCCTGGCGGTAGCGGAAATATTGCCCTCGTGCTCGGTCAGCACGCGCTGAATATGCTCCCATTGCAGGCGGTCCACCGACATCGGGTTATCCGGCACCAGCGTGTCCAGATCCGAATGTTGAGACAGCAGCGCAGCCAGCACATCGTCAGCGTCGGCCGGTTTGCACAGGTAGTTGCAGGCGCCGCGCTTGATGGCTTCAACGGCCGTGGCAATGCTGGAGTAACCGGTGAGGATTACCACGCGCATGTCCGGGTCCAGCTCCAGCAGCTTGGGCAGCAACACCAGGCCGGAATCGCCGTCCATTTTCAGGTCCAGCGCCGCGAACTCCGGGATGTCCGATTGAGCCAGGATCAATCCTTCTTCGGCGGAACCGGCCGTGCTGACACGGAAACCGCGTCGGGACATCGCCCGCGCCATCACACGGGTGAACGTGGCGTCATCGTCAACCAGCAACAAATGCGGCAGCTCTTCGCCATCAACCTGGGTTTCGTCACTCATGCATCATCTCCTCGGGCGTCACGGGGCAGGCGCAGCTCGGTGAGCGTGCCGCCATCCTCATGACTGTAGAGTTTCACCGAGCCGCCCGCGCGGGTCACGCTGGCCTTGCTCAAGAAAAGGCCCAGGCCGAAGCCTTTGCCCTTGGTCGTAAAGAAAGGTTTACCGATTTGTTCGGCAATTGCCAGTGGCACGCCGGGGCCGTGGTCGCGAATGCTGATACAGATTTCCGTACTGTCCCAGTTCAGACTCACTTCCAGTCCCTCCGGGCATGCATCGGCTGCGTTATTAAGCAGGTTGAGCAGCGCTTGAGTCAGGTCAGGCGGCGGCGCAAGCATGGGCGCTGCGTCCTTGCCGAGCAACTGAAACCGGTAGCTGGCTTCAGGACGCATCAAATGCCAGCGATCCAGTGATTCGTTGAGCCAGCGGCTGACGGTCTGCATTTCCACGGCCAGACGGCGATTGGCCTCTGCGGCGCGCACTAACTGTTGCAGGGTCTGCTTGCACTGTTTGACCTGCTCCTGAAGGACTTCCAGATCATCCTGCAACGCCTGATCCTTGTGGTCCTGACGCATTTCCTTGAGCAGTACGCTCATGGTCGCCAGCGGCGTGCCCAGTTCATGGGCCGCACCGGCAGCCTGCGTCGCAACCGCCAGCAGTTGCTGATCGCGTAGCCCCTCTTCACGACGCTCGGCACGCAATTGTTCCTGACGCCGCAGCTCCTCTGCCATCTTCGCCGCAAAGAAGGTAATGACCGCGGCGGCCAGAGCAAAGCTCAGCCACATGCCGTAGACCTGCAGGTTTTCCCGCGAGATCGGATAAGTGTCCAGAGGATAAGAATGCCCCATCAGCCAGCTATACAGCGCCAGCGCGATGCCCGACAGGATCAGCGAATAGCGCCATGGCAACGTGACCGCCGCAATGGTCAGCGGCACCAGATAATAAGAAACGAACGGGTTGGTCGAACCGCCCGAGTAATAAAGCAGCGCACTGTGGATAAACAGGTCGAACGCCAGTTGCACGGAGTACTCTTGTTCAGTCACTGGCAACGACGTGCGCAACCGAACTGCCGTCACCGCGCACCAGATCGTCGAGAACCCGAGAGTGATCGCCAGTTGCATCCAGGGCAGCGGCAATAAATGAAACAGGTACGCAATACCCACCGAACCAGCCTGAGCAGCCAGTACCAGCGTGCGGATAAAGGTCAGACGCCAGAGATTCTGGCGCGTAGCGGACAACAATTGGACGGGGGCGAGCATGAGCTCTCCTGATGAGTGCTCCAGGCGAATCGATGCGAGTATAACCAAGCAACAACAAAAACTGCGCAAACTGCGGCAAACCACCACAGGTTTCATGAATAATTTACCTTTCGTTTCGGCGATCGATAGCCCGGCAACCCTGAAGCTGCCGGAACCACACCCCTCCACTCACAGTCTTATGGCTTTGCGCCCTGCCGACGTCCGTCGCAGGCCTGTCTGCTATACGCATGCTTCATAACAAGGAGTTTCCAATGTTCAGCCTTCGCCCTACTGCCGCCCTGCTCGCCCTCGGCGCTGCTGCGCTGACCAGCGTTCCAGCGCTGGCAGACACCGTTAACTACAACCAGGTCTCCGTACGTGCCGAGGTCAACCAGGAAGTCTCCCGCGACCTGATGAACGTCACGTTGTACAGCGAAGCGCAGAACACTGACCCTGCCAAACTGGCTGCTGAAGTCACCGAGACCTTGAATAAAGCCCTTGGTCAGGCGCGTCAGGTCAAAGGTGTCACGATTCGCCAGGGCAACCGCAACAGCTACCCGATCTACGATGATAAAGGCCAGAAGATCACCGGCTGGCGCGAACGTGCAGAACTTCGCCTGGAAAGCGCCGACTTCGCGGCCCTGTCCAAATTGACTGGCGAACTACTGGGCGACATGAAAATGGGCGGAATGGACTTCTCGATTTCCAAACCGACACGTAAGGCCAGTGAAGACACGTTACTGAAAGAAGCCGTGACTGCGTTCCGCGCCCGCGCCCAACTAGTCACCGAAGCTCTGGGTGGTACCGGCTACAAAGTGGTCAATCTGAACTTCAACACGTCTGGTTACCCGCAGCCGTACCTGCGCGCGCCAGCCATGATGATGAAATCCTCCATGGCGGACAGCGCACCGACACCGGATGTTGAAGCCGGCACCAGCGACGTGACCGTTACCGCAGATGGCGTGATTGAGGTCGCTATCCCTTGATGGCCGTTTCTTGATAAGCAAGCGGCAACCCCAGGTTGCCGTAACCTCGCAGGATCATCGTTCTACTCTTACTCCGCTTGAATCCCCCGCCTACAGCAATTGAAAGCCTCTCCTGCTTTTTCGGTCAGGACTCGTCCGTACACTCCATTCGGCCTCACCCAAAACATTTCTATGCGACGCGGGCCTCTGCGTTTGCACACTTTCAAGGACTCACGGATGAATCCTCAAACTGCCTCACCGAAAAAAAATACCCGCTATATCAACCATCTGATGCATCGCGCTAAAACCGGTAGCAGAAACACAGACGCATTTTTCTCCAGTAAACACCGGCCACGACTGGACAGTACCGTTGCCCTTAGTCTGCTGAACCGTTTGGCCCGCACGCACGCTGCGCCTCACTTCATAATGGAAATGGCGACGATTTTCGGCGTGGACATCCAACCCAGAGTTTATCTGGAACTGCAAAAGGCCCTGATCGCAGAAACCATCCCCCTGCCTCGCTACGAGGTCGTCTCGTCTGGAACCTATCCGGCTGATTACAACAACCGCGACCGGACTATCAGGATTCATGTGGCGGCAATGCAGCACATCGTCAAGCACCCCGACGCCACCTGGGAGCTACTGGCCGTGTTGCTTCATGAATTCGGCCACCACATTGATGAAGTAATCCGCCGGGACCTTGCCCCCCGTCACGCGGCAGACACACCGCCCCTGCACCCGGATTCCGCCGGAGAGGAAGGCGCCCGCTTTGCGTTGCACATGGCAGGGACCGGGCTGCAGGACGAAGACGATCTGATCCTTGGCCTCTACGTGGATGGGGATAAAACCGAACACGTCATCAAAATCAATTACACCTTGGGCATGCGAGCGGTACGGGAAAGGCAGAGCGACATCGTTCGACTGGACGGCGAAACGATGGACCCCGACCGAGAAGCATTTGAAGCAGATGGCAGCGGCAACGGCCTTTTCAGCCACGAGCGAATCGAAGCAGGCCTGGAGGCGATCGGCTTTGCCAAAGAAGACCTGCAAGCCATGTATTTCGGTAACTGGCTTCGGGATCATGCGCAATTACTGGATCCCAAGGTTGTCCGGGGTAAAAATCAAAAGAAGGACTTTCCCGCTGTCATGTCGCGCGAAGCACTGACAGCGGTGGTCGATGTGATGGCCGCCAGAAAATTTCACGAGTTAAGGGCCAAAGACAGTTCCAGCTACAAAGTGACCGAGCAGAAGCTGGGGGTCTACCGTCCGAGCCATCACATTGACAACCCGAGAGTCGAAAATCCCACCCCGGCGGATCTCGCTGAACGCGATCCGGAGTTCGAAGCCTGGGTGCTGGAAGATGATCCACTGCTGGAAGTGGCTAAAGACTCGTCGATGAAGTCCTACATACATCGCTCGGCCGCGAAGATGCGCATAGAGCTATTCGCCGCCATGAAAGAGGGTTACACCCCGGAAGGTTTACGCAAGCTGGGCGGAGCACTGCATATACTTGAAGACTTTTTTGCTCACTCCAATTTTGTTGAATTGAACCTCATTGCCCTGAATCACAAAGACGTCTTGCCCTGGACAGGCCCGGCCGACTGCAAGCACAAACTCCCCGTAGTAACCGGCACATTTGGAGGCACTGACATAATCGCCAGCCTGGCAGGCCCCATCGCCAAACTGCTGGCTCCGGACTCAATATGGGATTTCAACCCGACCAGGCCCGGCGCTCGCTCCGACTCGGAACGGATGCTGTTGATCCTGCTCAGCGAACATGAGGAGGCGTGGCTGCTGGAGACGTTTCAAGACTTCCTTGCCACCCGTGACAAGGCCAGCGCCATTCCCGGCTTCAAGCTGTTTGAGCTCTATAACTGGGTCATTTCCAGCCCCTTACGTTTAGCGGGCAACGCCTACAACACGATCTTTCAGGGAATGCTGCAAATCATCGGCAACAGTATTGACGATATACAGACCCATACCGGGGCCGATCCCCATCAAACTGGATCTACAGATCCCACGCACTCCCAGTTATCCAAAGATCATGCCGATCATCCGCTGCACAAACTGGCGGCGAGCTGCGCGTCGAGCGCTATCAGGGAAGTGGCGGGCGCCATGCTCAACTACTGGAGATTTGGCTCGGGTATCAGGCCGACAGATATCGCATTCAGCTATTTTGTACACCCGGAAGACACCTACCTGCTGGACGATATCTTCCTTGATTGGGCGAGCAAAAACCCCGAGCAGATCAAACGCGCCAGCTCTTTAACCGAGCTCTCACGACTGCATCAGGAACTGCTGGAAGTCACTCACAAACGATTCCAGGCGTTTGCGAAAGAAAGCCTCGACGTGTGGGACTATCTGAAGAAACTCGGTGGCGCCATCGGGCTCAAAGATGTAGCTGACATAAAGCAGCGTCAAAACCTCAAGACGACGGGCAGCAAAGAGGTTTAGACAAAGCGCATCGATCGAGCGGATTCAGGAACCGCGACATACCCCTTGTGAGCGACCCGACAGTGCGACATCCTGCGCTGTCAAACTGCCTGATGAGCGTCAGGCAGCCACTGCCGCAGTCGCGAGGGTTCCATGGGAAAAAACGTATTCAAACCACTGCTCCTGACCACCGCCCTTCTGGCCTGCATGCCCATGGCTCAGGCAGCCAGCACGCTGGTGTACTGCTCCGAAGCCAGCCCGGCAGGTTTTGATCCAAGCCAGTACACCAGCGGCACAGATTTCGATGCCTCGGCTGAAACGGTATTCAACCGCCTGACACAGTTCAAGCGCGGGGGCACCGAAGTAGAGCCTGGGCTGGCCACAAAATGGGATGTTTCAAGCGACGGTCTGACGTACACCTTCCACCTGCGCCCAGGCGTGAAGTTTCATACCACTGATTACTTCACGCCGACCCGGGACTTCAACGCAGACGATGTGCTGTTCACGTTCCAGCGACTGCTGGACGCCAATCACCCGTTTCGCAAGGCATACCCTTCGGAGTCGCCGTACTTCACTGATATGGGCATGAACACCACGATCAAGAGTGTCGAAAAAGTCGACGACCAGACCGTGAAATTCAACCTGAACAATGTCGACGCGGCGTTCGTGCAGAACCTGGCCATGAGCTTTGCCTCTATCCAGTCGGACGAATACGCGAATCAGTTGCTCAAGCAGGGCAAAGCCGAAGAGCTCAATCAGAAGCCGATCGGCACCGGACCGTTCGTGTTCAAGCGCTACCAGAAAGACGCGCAGATTCGTTACGACGCGAACACGGCGTACTGGAAACCCGAGGATGTGAAGCTCGATCACCTGATCTTTTCAATCAACAGCGATGCGGCTGTGAGAATGCAGAAGCTCAAGGCGGGTGAGTGTCAGGTCAGCGGCTATCCGCGGCCGCAAGACATCGAACTGATGCAGAAAGACCCGAATATCAAAGTGATCAGCCAGCCCGGATTCAACCTCGGCTTCCTGGCCTATAACGTAACGCATCCACCACTGGATCAGCTCAAGGTACGCCAGGCGCTGGACATGGCCATCGATAAACCGGCGATCATCAAAGCGGTTTACCAAAGCGCCGGGCAACTGGCGCAGAACGCTATTCCTCCAGGCCAGTGGAGCTACGACCCGAGCATCAAGGACGCACCGCACGACCCGGTAAAGGCCAAACAGTTGCTCAAGGAAGCAGGTGTTGCACCGGGTACCCAGATCAACCTGTGGGCCATGACCGTGCAACGCGCTTCCAATCCGAACGCCCGCATGTCAGCGCAGATGATTCAGGCCGACTGGGCCAAGGTTGGCATCAAGGCCAACATCGTCAGTTACGAATGGGGCGAGTACATCAAGCGCGCCAAGGCCGGTGAGCACGACGCGATGATCTATGGCTGGACAGGCGACAATGGCGATCCCGACAACTGGCTTGGCGTGCTGTACAGCTGCGCAGCGGTGAAAGGCAGCAACTACGCAAAATGGTGTGATCCTGCCTACGACAAGCTTGTCCAGAAAGCCAAGCTGACCACGGATCGCGACGAGCGCATCAAGCTTTACCAGCAGGCACAGCAGATCCTCAAAGCGCAGGTGCCGATCACTCCGATTGCTAACTCCAAGGTCTTCCAGCCGGTGCGCAAGGAAGTCCAGGACTTCAAGCTAAGCCCCTTCGGCCTCACGCCTTTTTACGGTGTAAGCCTGACCAAATAAACGAACCATTAGAAAAATTGGTAACACTGCCGCGCCAATCGAGTGCATTCAACACAAATGACTGCTCGCGATTGGTGCGCAAAACCTTTCCAGATACGACGCGCAAACGATCAAATGCGTCAAAAATTACACTGATGCGACATTCCTGTACGCTCGTGCCACTCTTTGATACTTCTCTGACGCCAACGTCTTGCTTTGGGTATGGCCCCTGCATAAGTATCGGCAAGATCGGCTCACAAGGTCAGATCCTCAAAATTAAAAATGACAACAACTGAGGCCATCATGCTCAAACACGCGGTCATTCCGTTTCTACTCAGTGCAGGCTTGATCACTGCAGCTCCTTTCGCTCAAGCGGCATCGAACCTCGTGTTCTGCTCCGAAGGCAGCCCGGCCGGTTTCGACCCAGGCCAATACACCACCGGCACCGATTTCGATGCATCGGCAGAGACCGTATTCAACCGTCTGAGCCAGTTCGAACGTGGCGGCACCGCTGTAGTACCAGGGCTGGCGACCAGTTGGGACGTTTCCCCGGATGGCCTGACTTACACTTTCCACCTGCGTGAGGGCGTGAAGTTCCACACCACCCCGTACTTCAAGCCGACCCGTGATTTCAATGCCGATGACGTGCTGTTCACGCTCAATCGCATGATCAACAAGGACGACCCGTTCCGTAAGGCGTACCCGACCGAGTTCCCGTACTTCACCGACATGGCGATGGACACCAACATCAAGAAAGTCGAAAAAGTCGACGAGCACACGGTCAAGCTCACCCTCGGTACTGTTGACGCTGCGTTCATTCAGAACCTGGCGATGAGCTTCGCGTCCATTCAGTCCGCTGAATACGCAGCCAAGTTGCTCAAGGAAGGCAAGCCTGAGCTGATCAACCAGCAACCGATCGGCACTGGCCCGTTCGTGTTCAAGAGCTACCAGAAAGACTCCAACATCCGCTTCACCGGCAACAAGGATTACTGGAAGCCTGAAGACGTCAAACTCGACAACCTAATCTTCGCCATCACCACTGATGCTTCGGTTCGTGCACAGAAGCTGAAAAAGGGTGAATGCCAGATCACCGCCTACCCACGCCCTGCCGACCTTGCTCCACTCAAGGCTGACAAGGACCTGAAGATGCCGGATCAGGCAGGCTTCAACCTGGGTTACATCGCCTACAACACGATGGACAAGATCAAGGGTAGCGATCAGCCAAACCCTCTGGCCATCAAGGAAGTTCGTCAGGCGCTGGACATGGCCGTGAACAAGCAAGGCATCATTGATGCGGTGTATCAGGGCGCGGGCCAACTGGCCGTTAACGCCATGCCGCCAACCCAGTGGTCCTACGACACCACCATCAAAGACGCACCGTTCGATGTTGAAAAAGCCAAGGCCCTGCTCAAGCAGGCCGGCATCAAGGAAGGCACCGAAATCACCCTGTGGGCGATG
Source organism: Pseudomonas syringae group sp. J309-1 (assembly GCF_032582135.1). NCBI lineage: Bacteria > Pseudomonadati > Pseudomonadota > Gammaproteobacteria > Pseudomonadales > Pseudomonadaceae > Pseudomonas > Pseudomonas syringae group sp. J309-1. Next base: position 61,302 of record NZ_JAWHNU010000015.1, read on the forward strand.
CCGGTTCAGCGTCCTTACAACCCGAATGCCAAGTTGATGGCCGAGATGCTTCAGTCCGACTGGAAGAAAATCGGTATCAACGTCAAGATCGTCAGCTACGAATGGGGCGAGTACATCAAGCGCGCCAAAGCGGGCGAAAACGGCGCGATGCTGATTGGCTGGAGCGGCGACAACGGTGACCCGGACAACTGGCTCGGCACCCTGTTTGGCTGTGATGCCCTTGAAGGTAACAACTTTGCCAAATGGTGCGACAAGCCGTTCGATACCTTGATCCACCAGGCCAAGGAAACAACGGATCAGGCCAAGCGCACTGAGCTGTATAAGCAGGCACAACACCTCCTCAAAGACGCCGTTCCGATGACGCCTATCGCGCACTCAACGGTTTACCAACCGATGCGCACTAGCGTTCAGGACTTCAAGATCAGCCCGTTTGGTCTGAACTCGTTCTACGGAGTTAGCGTTACCGGCAAGTAAGGGTCAAATAACTGCGCTGTAATACAGCGCAGTTATTTCCTTTTGTCGGATATATAAGGTTTCGTATTTCCCTGCAGGAGCTGCCGAAGGCTGCGAATTGCGGTGCGTCAGATATAACGCCCTCGCAGCCTTCGGCAGCGCCTACAGAGGAATTAGCTAACTACATACAGAAGTTTCCTACGCACTTTTAGGCATCCGGTACTACATACAGTCTTGCACGACGGACATACCTTCGTGTGCGTGGAGCAAGCTATTTCATTTTGTTACCGATCGGTCACTAAGGCTTCCTGCTTGCAGGCAGTGCTTTGCCTGGCACTTGTTGGGCACTTACTACTCATTTTAAGGATAAGGATCATCATGCGTAAAACCATTGCCATGTCGTCGTTGTTCAGCCTTGGCTTGCTGGCACTGACGCCTGCTGCACAGGCCGCCAGCAATCTGGTGTTTTGCTCGGAAGGAAGCCCGGCCGGTTTCGATATTGCCCAATACACAGCAGGCACCGACAACGATGCCGCTGAACCGATCTACAACCGCCTTACCGAATTCGAACAAGGCAGCACCGCCGTTATTCCGGCACTTGCAACCAAGTGGGATGTTTCCGAAGACGGCCTGATCTACACGTTCCATCTGCGCGAAGGCGTTAAATTCCACACCACGCCTTACTTCAAGCCAACGCGTGAATTCAACGCCGATGACGTGCTGTTCACGTTCAACCGCATGCTCAAGCAGGACCACCCGTTTCGTGTCGCTTACCCGACCGAATTTCCGTACTTCAACGGCATGGGCCTGAATAAGAACATCAAGTCAGTGGAGAAAACCGGTCCGTTGACCGTGGTATTTACCCTGAACAAAGTCGATGCCGCATTCATTCAAAACGTTGCGATGAACTTCGCTTCGATTCTGTCCGCTGAGTACGCAGACCAGTTGATGAAATCCGGCAACCTGCACGACATCAACCAGAAGCCAATCGGCACTGGCGCCTTTGTTTTCCAGCGTTATCAGAAAGACTCGCAGATTCGCTACAAGGGCAACAAAGACTTCTGGGACCCGAGCCGCGTCAAAATCGATAACCTGATTTTCGCCATCAATACCGATGCTTCGGTACGGATGCAGAAACTCAAGGCCAACGAGTGTCAGGTCTCGCTCAACCCACGCCCTGCCGACCTTCAGAAACTCAAGGAAGACAAAGACCTCAAGGTGATTGAACAGGCTGGCTTCAACCTGGGCTACATCTCCTACAACGTACGCCATGAGCCATTGGGCAAACTGGAAGTCCGTCAGGCGCTGGACATGGCCGTCAACAAACAAGCCATCATCAACGCTGTGTATCAGGGCGCCGGTCAACTGGCCGTCAACGCCATGCCGCCGACCCAATGGTCTTACGACGACACCATCAAGGACACGCCGTACAACCCGGAAAAAGCCAAAGAGATGCTGCGCGCAGCGGGCATCAAAGAAGGCACCGAACTGACCCTGTGGGCGATGCCGGTTCAACGTCCTTACAACCCCAACGCCAAGCTGATGGCTGAAATGCTGCAGTCCGACTGGGCCAAGGTAGGCATCAAGGTCAAGATCGTCAGCTATGAATGGGGTGAATACCTCAAGCGCACCAAGAACGGCGAGCACGATATCTCGCTGATCGGCTGGACAGGCGACAATGGGGACCCGGACAACTGGTTGGGCACGCTTTACAGCTGTGCGGCTATTGGCGGTAACAACTACTCGATGTGGTGTGACGAGAAATACGACGCACTGGTCAAGGCCGCAGTTGCCACTTCCGACCGCGCCCAGCGTACTGACCTCTACAAACAGGCCCAGCAGTACCTGAAACAGCAAGTACCTATCACTCCAATCGCACACTCCACGGTTAACCAGCCGCTGCGTAAAGAAGTGCAGGGTTTCAAAGTCAGCCCGTTCGGGCGTAATACTTTCACCAACGTAAGCGTCGCCGACTAAGCCAGATAAAACAGGTAACTCGCTGCCCTTGACCAAGGGCGGCGAGTATCACCGTTCCAGAAATTCGTTTTGTTAGCAGATGTATCAAAAAAGAACGGGGCAAAAAAAGCCTCACACCACCAGAGCCAGACCAAAAAAACTGGCAACTATAAAGTAGTAAAGGGAGCTTCAATCGTGAGAAAAGTCAGTACCGCAGCAGTCGCTTTTTCCATTGCTTCTCTGAGCGCAATGGCACAGGCAGAACCGGTCAGCCAAGCATTCGTGCCAACCCAGCTGAGTTCCAAAAGCGCGCAAGGCGAAGCCGGGGGCTTCATCGAAGATTCACACCTGACCGGTACGACTCGTAACTGGTATGCCAACGAACTGCAACGCAGGGATGGCGAATACACTTACCAGAAGGACGGCGTTACCAAAACGACCCCACGTCGTATCAACTGGCAACAAGGCACCATCGTCAACTACACCTCGGGCTTCACACAGGGCGTTGTAGGCTTCTCCACTGAGCTGGCACTTTACAACGCCATTGCGCTGGACCGTGATCAGGACCACTTCATTCGTAGCTCCAACCGTACTCTGGCTGACAGCGACGGTGACGCAGTGGGTCAATGGAGCAAGATGGGTCTTGCCAACATCACAGCGCGTGTTTCCAATACCACGCTGACCGCAGGCCGCCAGTCCGTTAACACGCCCGTGATTGCCTTCATCGGTAACCGGGCACTGCCATCCAGCTTCAACGGTGTCACCCTGAAAAGCGACGAGTTCAACAACTTGTCCTTCCAGGCCGGTAGCTACGACCGCGTCTCGCCCCGCATGCAACAGAGCATGACCAAGTTCACCTCTTCGTACGCCGGCAATGGTGCGACGGCTGATCGTGTCGACATGGCGGGCGTGGACTACAAACCGTTCGAAAGCCTGACCACCAGCCTGTATGCCTCCAACGTTGAGGACTTCTGGCACCAGTACTACTTCGCGTTCACACATGAACTGGGCGATACCGACGTACTGGGCCTGAGCTCAAACCTGAACTACTACAAAACCAAGGATTCGGGCAGCCGCAAACTGGGCCCGATCGATAACGACACTTACAGCCTGTCGTTCACCGCGACCCACAAGGCGCATAGCGTGAGCCTGGCTTATCAAGACGTTAACGGCGACGAGTACTTTGACTACCTCGGCGAATCCAACGCCATCTTCCTGGCCAACTCCCTGCTGTCGGACTTCAACGGCCCGAACGAGAAATCCCTGCAGCTCAGCTATGTGTTGAACATGGCTGAATACGGCGTGCCAGGCCTGAAATTCAACATCTACCAAGCGCGCGGCTGGGACATCGACGGCACCAAATACAAGGGCACTGCTTACAGCGACGTGCTGGCAATGGACGGCGAAACCCACTACGAGTACGGCATCGGCACTTCGTACGCTGTACAGTCCGGTCCTCTCAAAGCCACTGCTATCCGCGCGACGTACACCACGCACCGCGCCAGCGAAAACCAGGCTGATGGCAACATCAACGAATTCCGTCTGGTAACCACCATTCCATTCAACATCCTGTAACTCGCACCATGACTGATCCGGCGCGGGGGCCAACACCGCGCCGGATCAGTCGCACAGGCGTTACATCAACGGAGGGTTCACATTGAAACTGTTATCGCTACGCAACTCGATCGCCCTGGCTCTGTTCAGCGCGGCGCTGAGCGTCTCCGCCAAGCCCCTGGTGGTTTGCACCGAAGCCAGCCCGGAAGGCTTCGATATCGTTCAATACACCACCGCGGTCACGGCTGATGCCACGGCAGAAACCTTCCTCGACAAACTGGTCGCCTTCAAGCCCGGTACCACCGAGACTGAACCCAACCTGGCCGAAAGCTGGGACGTCAGCGAAGACGGTCTGACGTACACGTTCCACCTGCGTAAAGGCGTCAAGTTCCAGACCACCGATTACTTCAAACCAAGCCGCGAGATGAACGCCGACGACGTTCTTTGGAGCTTTCAGCGTCAGCTGGACCCGAAGCACCCGTGGCACGACAAATCTCTGACCGGCTATCCGTATTTCGAAAGCATGGGCTTCAATGACCTGCTTAAAAGCATCGAAAAAGTCGACGACCATACCGTCAAGTTCACCTTGACGCGTCCCGAGTCGCCGTTCCTGCGTGACCTGGCCATGCCGTTCACGTCGATCTACTCCGCCGAGTATGCCGATCAACTGCTCAAGGCCGGTAAAACCGCTGAACTGAACAGCAAACCCATCGGCACAGGCCCGTTCATCCTGACTCGCTATGCCAAGGACGCCCAAGTTCGCTATAAAGCCAACCCGGATTACTGGAAGGGTGCAGTGCCCAGCGAAACATTGATTTTTGCGATCACGCTGGACAGCAATGTGCGCCTGCAAAAGCTCAAGGCCAACGAGTGTCAGGTCGCGCTTTATCCAAAACCGGACGACATCGCAACCATCAAGGCAGACCCCAAGCTCAAGATTGAAGAGATGGAAGCCATGATGACCAGCTACATCGCCATCAACACTTCGCACAAGTACTTGAGCGATGTGCGTGTGCGGGAAGCGATCAACCTGGCGTTCGACAAGAAGGCTTACATAAAGGCGCTGTTCGGCGAAGGCAAAGCGACTGAAGGGGTAAACCCGTATCCGCCAACGCTGCTCGGCTATGCTCAAGACATCAAGAACCCCGCACACGATCAGGAAAAAGCCCGGGCACTGCTTAAAGAAGCAGGCGTTCCGGAAGGTCAGGAGTTCAGCCTGTTCCTGCGTAACGGCGGTGCAGTAACTAACCCGAACCCGGCGCTGGGTGCGCAAATGCTGCAAGCGGACCTGGCCAAAATCGGTTTGAAGTTGAATCTGCGCGTCATGGAATGGGGCGAGATGCTTAAACGGGCCAAGGCCGGTGAGCACGACATGGTGTTTGCAGGCTGGGCTGGCGACAATGGCGACCCGGATAACTTCCTTACACCTAACCTGAGTTGCGAAGCAGCGAAGAATGGTGAAAATTACGCCCGCTGGTGTAACAAGGCGTTTGAAGACGCAATCTCCAAGGCCCGGGAAAAGACCGATCCCGCTGAACGGGCTGCGCTTTATGAACAAGCTCAGCAAATATTTGCCAAAGACGTACCTTGGCTGAGTCTTGCTTATCCAAAACTGTTTACTGCAATGCGTAGCAACGTCGAAGGCTATCAAATTAGCCCGCTGACCAATAACAACTTCGCCACTACCAGGGTGAAGTAGAAAAATAATCCGGCGGGCTCTAACCAGGGCCCCGTCGGAGTACGCCTAACCGGCCGATGAGGAACACACCACGATGTTTAGTTTTATCGCCCGCCGAGTGGGGTTGTTAATACCCACGTTTTTCGGCATCACTTTACTGACCTTTGCCCTGATCCGCCTGATTCCGGGCGATCCGGTTGAAGTCATGATGGGTGAACGCCGGGTCGATCCGGAAATGCACGCTCAGGCCATGGAACGTCTGGGTCTGAACAAACCTTTGTATGCGCAATACCTGGATTACGTCGGCAAGCTCGCCCAGGGCGACCTTGGCGAATCGTTGCGCACGCGAACCAGTGTGTGGACCGAATTCACCGCACTGTTCCCTGCAACTCTGGAGCTGTCGATTGCGGCGCTGATCTTTGCGGGCATTCTCGGACTGCTGGCCGGTGTCATCGCGGCGCTCAAACGGGGCTCGTTATTCGATCACGGGGTGATGGGCATTTCCCTGGCGGGCTATTCGATGCCGATCTTCTGGTGGGGCCTGATCCTCATCATGTTCTTCTCGGTGACACTGGGCTGGACGCCGGTCTCCGGCCGTATCGACCTGCTGTATGACATCCCGCCAAAAACCGGCTTCATGCTGATCGACACGTTGCTCAGCGATGAAGAAGGCGCTTTCCTCGATGCCCTGCATCACTTGATTCTGCCTGCCATCGTGCTCGGTACTATTCCGCTTGCAGTGATCGCGCGGATGACCCGCTCGTCGATGCTGGAAGTACTGCGTGAAGACTACGTGCGGACCGCTCGTGCCAAGGGCCTGTCGCCTGCTCGCGTGGTGTTCGTGCATGGCCTGCGTAACGCGCTGATCCCGGTCTTGACCGTGTTCGGCCTGCAAGTCGGCGCCCTGCTCGCCGGTGCGGTTCTGACCGAAACGATCTTCTCCTGGCCGGGTATCGGCAAGTGGCTGATCGAAGCCATCGGCGCCCGTGACTACCCAGTGGTGCAAAACGGCATTCTGCTGATCGCCTGCCTGGTGATCCTGGTCAACTTCGTGGTGGATATCCTCTACGGCTTTGCCAACCCACGCATCCGTCACCAGCGCTGAGATCATTACCTATGAGCACACCTACTCCTTCGGTAGCAGTCGATCAAAGCCTGCTTTACCCCTCGCCGTACAAAGAATTCTGGCAAGCCTTTGCGAAAAACAAAGGTGCAGTTGCCGGTCTGATGTTCATGACCCTGATCGTGTTCTGCGCACTGTTCGCCCCATGGGTTGCGCCGCACGACCCGACCCACCAATACCGCGACTTCCTGCTAACCCCACCGTCCTGGCTCGAAGGCGGCCAATGGCAATTCCTGCTGGGCACCGACGAACTGGGCCGTGACCTGCTCTCGCGCCTGATCGAAGGTTCACAACTGTCGCTGCTGATCGGTTTGTCGTCTGTCGTCATGTCGTTGATTCCGGGCATCCTCCTGGGCCTGATCGCCGGGTTCTTCCCACGCATTCTCGGCCCGTTGATCATGCGCCTGATGGACATCATGCTCGCCCTGCCTTCGCTGCTGCTGGCAGTGGCCATTGTCGCAATCCTCGGCCCTGGCCTGATGAACACCGTGATTGCTATCGCCGTCGTTTCGCTGCCTGCGTATGTGCGTCTGACCCGCGCGGCGGTCATGGGCGAACTGAACCGTGATTACGTGACGGCTGCGCGTCTGGCGGGCGCTACCCTGCCGCGCCTGATGTTCATCACCGTGCTGCCTAACTGCATGGCGCCGCTGATCGTTCAGGCCACCCTGAGTTTCTCCTCGGCAATCCTCGACGCCGCGGCGCTGGGCTTCCTCGGTCTGGGCGTACAACCGCCAACGCCTGAATGGGGCACCATGCTCGCTTCTGCGCGGGACTACATCGAACGCGCCTGGTGGGTAGTGAGCCTGCCTGGCTTGACCATTTTGCTCAGCGTGCTGGCAATCAACCTGATGGGCGACGGGCTGCGCGATGCGCTGGACCCGAAACTCAAAAATGCCGCCTGAGGAGATTCGCATGTCACTTTTGGAAATCAAGAATCTCAGCGTCCGCTTCGGCGACACCAGCGCCGTGCCGGTTGTCGATGGCCTGTCGTTGAACGTCGAAAAAGGCGAAGTCATGGCAATCGTTGGCGAATCAGGTTCGGGTAAATCCGTGACCATGATGGCGCTGATGGGCCTGATCGATCACCCAGGCGTGATCACCGCCGACTCGCTGAACTTTGACGGTCACGAGTTGCTCAAGCTCAGCTCGCGTCAACGTCGCAAAATCATCGGTAAAGACATGGCGATGGTCTTCCAGGACCCAATGACCGCGCTGAACCCGAGTTACACCGTTGGCTTCCAGATCGAAGAAGTTCTGCGTCAGCACTTGAACCTGTCCGGCAAAGCGGCGCGTCAACGGGCCCTTGAATTGCTGCAGAAAGTTGAAATCCCGGGCGCGGCCTCGCGTCTGAATGCCTATCCGCATCAATTGTCGGGTGGCATGAGCCAGCGCGTGGCGATTGCCATGGCGATTGCTGGCGAACCGAAGCTGCTGATCGCGGACGAACCGACCACTGCACTGGACGTGACGATTCAGGCGCAGATCATGGACCTGCTGCTAAGCCTGCAAAAAGAGCAGGACATGGCACTGGTACTGATTACTCACGACCTGGCGGTCGTGGCTGAAACTGCCCAGCGCGTCTGTGTGATGTACGCAGGCCAGGCCGTTGAAGTGGGTCAGGTACCCGGCTTGTTCGACGTGCCAGCACACCCGTACAGCGAAGCACTGCTGGCGGCGATTCCGGAGCACAGCATGGGCGCCGAACGTCTGGCGACCCTGCCAGGCATGGTTCCGGGCCGTTATGACCGCCCTCAGGGCTGCCTGCTTTCACCGCGCTGCCCTTACGTGCAGGAAAACTGCCGCACCCAGCGCCCGGGCCTTGACCCGAAAGCCCACAGCCTGGCGCGTTGCTTCTATCCCTTGAATCAGGAGGTGGCGTAATGAGCGTCGTTCTTACCGCCCGCGACCTTACCCGTCACTACGAAGTCTCCCGTGGCCTGTTCAAGGGCCACGCGTTGGTGCGCGCCCTGAACGGCGTGTCGTTCGAACTTGAAGCCGGTAAAACCCTGGCTGTGGTTGGCGAGTCCGGCTGTGGCAAGTCGACCCTGGCCCGCGCCTTGACCCTGATTGAAGAGCCCTCTTCCGGTTCGCTGAAAATCGCCGGTCAGGAAGTCACCGGCGCCAGCAAGGAACAACGTAAACAACTGCGCAAAGACGTGCAGATGGTTTTCCAGAGCCCGTATGCGTCGCTCAATCCCCGGCAGAAAATTGGTGATCAGCTCGGCGAACCGTTGCTGATTAATACCAGTCTGTCCGCCAAGGAGCGTCGCGAGAAAGTGCAGGCGATGATGGCTCAGGTCGGTTTGCGCCCTGAGCACTATCAGCGTTATCCGCACATGTTCTCCGGTGGTCAGCGTCAGCGTATCGCCCTGGCACGCGCCATGATGCTGCAACCAAAAGTGCTGGTGGCAGACGAACCGACTTCCGCGCTGGACGTATCGATTCAGGCACAGGTGCTGAACCTGTTCATGGACCTGCAGCAGGAATTCAACACGGCTTACGTGTTCATCTCCCACAACCTGTCGGTGGTGCGTCATGTCGCTGACACGGTGTTGGTGATGTATCTGGGTCGTCCGGCGGAAATGGGTCCCAAGGAGGAGATCTACAACCGTCCGCTGCACCCGTACACCCAGGCTTTGCTGTCGGCGACTCCGACGATTCATCCGGACCCGCTGAAGCCGAAGATCAAGATCGTCGGCGAGCTGCCTAACCCGCTCGACCCGCCAAGCGGCTGCGCCTTCCACAAGCGTTGCCCGTACGCGACCGAGCGCTGCTCTACCGAAGAACCGGCCCTGCGTCTGGTCGACAACCGCCAGGTTGCCTGCCATTACGCTGAGCAGTTTGTGGCGGCGTAAATTCAAAGGTTGATGATAGACCTGTAGGAGCCGAGCTTGCTCGCGATGAACGATTACGCGGTGTGGCTTATGGCTGCGTCTCATGCATCGCGGGCAAGCCCGGCTCCCACAGTCACTATCTGAGTCCACGCAGAACCTGTGGGAGCTGAGCTTGCTCGCGATGAACGATTACGCGGTGTGGCTACTGCCTGCGTCTCATGCATCGCGGGCAAGCCCGGCTCCCACAGGTCCTCACTCCGGCCATAAATCTCTAATAAACATCCCTTCGATACCGTCCTTCCTCGATCAACTCTCCCACCGCCTGCTCACCCAGGATTTTGATCAACGCCGCGTCCACTCCCGCCGCCATGCCTTCCAGGCTGCCGCAGATGTAAATAGAGGCACCGTCGGCGAGCCACGCTTTTAACTCGCCAGCGGCCTGAAGCATGCGATCCTGCACATAAATCTTCTCAGCCTGATCACGAGAAAACGCCAGATCCAGCCGCGCCAGTTGCCCTGCTTCCAGCCACGACTGTAATTCGTACCCACAAAGAAAGTCATAGGCCTGATTCCGCTCGCCAAACAACAACCAATTGCGCAACTGCCCCTGCGCGATGCGCGCCTTGAGCAAGCTGCGCAATCCGGCCAGCCCGGTGCCATTACCTAACAGGATCAAAGGACGTGAATCATCCGGCAGGTGGAAGCTACTGTTACGTCTAACCCTCAAACTGACCACTTCATTAAGCTCAACATGCTCCGTCAGCCAACCGGAGCCCAACCCGAGACTGCCATCGGGATGCAGTTCCTGACGCACGATCAATTCCAGCACACCATCCTCGGCGATAGACGCGATGGAGTACTCACGCGGGGCCAACGGCACCAGCGCATCAATCAATGCCTGAGCATGCAGCCCGACAAGATGTGCCCGATGATGAGGCAGTTGGCGACTGGCCAATGCCACTTCGATGGGTTCTTCCAGCCCGCCGATATTCACGTGTGTGCTCACCGCAATACCCAGCCCGGCGAGGAAATCTTCCACGGCTCGCGGGCTGTTGCGTGGCATCACCTCAACCAGATCGCCGGCCTCCCACGTGATCGACGGTGGCGGTGTCAGGCCGAGCAGAAACACTTTCGAACCGCTGCTACCCGGGTTGAGCCATTCGCGCCGTGACAGCGTCCAGTTGTCATAAGTCGGAGCCTGCCAGAGCGCAGCCGGTGTATTGCCAGTGAGCTGCGCCAACTGCTGCTGCCAATGCTGCAAGGCCAGTGGGTCTGCGCTGTCTACTTCCACGGACGCGAACAACGACTGGCCGCCCCGCTCTTTCAGCCAGTCCTGCAAGCGATGGGCAAACGCACAGAAATGTTGATACTGCCGATCGCCAAGCCCCAGGACGGCGAAACTGAGTTTATCCAGTGATAGCTCTGCGCCGAGTAGCTTGCGCTCGAAAGCCCGGGCGCTGTCCGGCGCTTCACCGTCGCCGAACGTGCTGACCACAAACAGCGCGTTACGGCTTTGGCTCAAATCCTGTTCGGTGACATCAGCCAGGCGCTGAACATTCACCGGCATCCCGGCCGCCTGTAATTGCCCGGCAGTCTGCCAGGCCAACTGTTCGGCAAACCCGCTCTGGCTGGCAAAACCGATCAGCCATGCAGGCCCTTCAATATTACTGGCGACTCCTGCACGGGCATTGCGCACATCACGCTTCTTGCGCCGACGGTCGAGATACAGCAGCCAGCCCGTGATAAAGAACAGCGGCATCATCAGCGATGCAACGGTCATGATGATGCGCCCGGGCATGCCGAAATAACTGCCCACATGCAGGCTGTAATTGCTGACAAGCAACTGCGCACCGAAGCTTTTTTCGCTGTAACGGGACACCGCACTGACGTTGCCTGTCGCAGGATCGAGGGTGATCTGGTTGAGCGCCCGCGGATGTGGCGAATCCTTGAGCAGGTAGAAAATCGTTGCGGGCTGACCGGCCGCGTTAGGCAAACGGATATTGTATGAAGCCAATCCTGGACCTGCCGCCGACTGAATGCTGCTCCAGATAGCGACATAATCCGCCTTGGGGGCTGGCTCGTTTTTACCTGCCGGACGCATGCCACCGCCCCGCCGCTGCTCGCCGATGGGCGCATCGCCGAGCAAGGCGTGCATGCCATTACTGAACCAGTCGTAAGACCAGTTCAAACCGGTGACGGCGAACAACAGATAGAACAGCAGGCACCAGGTGCCAAATACCGAATGCAGGTCCCAGTTGAAGCTGCGTCCCTTTTTGACCCAGTCCATGGTCAGCCAGATACGCCAGTTCAGAGCCTTGCGCGGCCAGCGCAGATAGAGCCCGGACAGACAGAAAAAAATTAGAATCAGCGTGCAGGCAGCCGTGACCTGCTTGCCGTATTCCCCCATGGCCAGAAAGCGATGCAGCTTCAACACGAAATCAAAAAAACCGGCACCAGCGGCGTCGCCAGTGACTTCGCCGGTGTATGGATTGAAGTTGCGCATCGGCCCACGCCGCTCGCCGGGGGCCGGGGTGAAATAAACCTGTGCAGCTTTGTCGCCGACGGTCTGTACGCGCAGGATGGCCACCGTCAGCCCCGTTTCGGCTTCCAGTTTGCGAACCAGCTCCACCGGTGGCAATGGGGTACCACGCGCCTCAATAATCAGAGCATCCGGGTTGATCCATTCAAGAATCTCATCCTCGAACGAATAAAGAGCGCCGGTTATGCCCATCAACGCCAGCACCAACCCGGCCGTGATGCCGAAGAACCAGTGGACTTGAAACAGAATCTTCTTCAGCACCCTTACGACCTCATGGACCCGCAATGCGGCGCATTATGCGCCTAAAAGGGATGAATTCTCATCTGTATCTGGTTCCTGAAGACGCAAGGGCGATTGTATTCACCCGCTGCCGCGCTGCAGAAGACACATCGTGTAGGAGACAACGTGTAGACAAGGTGACCGTTGAGACAAATGGGGTAAGACGCTTCGCCAAGAACTAAGCGCCTGGATAATACAAAAGGGCGTTGACTCAGGAACTGCAACGGCGAGGTCAATACGAGCGCCAAGAAACTGCCAAAGGTTGAAATATGAAAATTTCAACTCACTACAAATCCAGACTTACTTCCTGTTTTGACCAACCTTCAACCCGCACCTAGCCTAGCGAGTGTGCAGGAGGAAACTGCACACCTGAAAGCACCTACACACTGTCAGTACTCTATTCATTAAAGGATTAATGAAATGACTTATCAAGATGATACGGCTGCGGATGATGACACCCTCGCCGAAGCCGCCAGTAAAGCCCCAGAAGTCTTAATGGACGGGTCCCTCGGCCTACTTCCAGATTCAACTCGTCCCCCTGGATTAACGCTGACAAAAGAACAGATCAAGAGTATCAAGCGCTATGAAATGGCAGGCCTTGCGCTTCCAATAACCCTGGGTGATGTGATTGGCTACCTTGGCTACAACGAAGGTGAAGGTGCGGGCGAATACCTGGAACCAAGGGAGTTTCTGAAAAGCTTCGAGAAAATCAACGCACATGCCCGCACCTGGAACCCATTACGTACCAGGTTGATCGGAATGACCAGCAAGCTGGAGATATTTGCCGATGAAATAGCGAACAATGGTGTCACCATGTCATTGATTTTCAATGACGTGGACGCCCTGAAGAAACTCCCTGCGTACAACATCAAGACACTGGCAGATATTCGCAAGCTTAAAGATGAACTCGGCGATCGCCTCAAGGAATTCAATCTTGACGCAGAGGATAAATCGACCGTCAGCCAATTCAGCATTTTCTTGAACAACATTCTGGACGCGGTGCGGCGTCAACAATCCGAAGCGCACGATATCAAGAAAGACCTTGGTAAATTCAGCGAAGAGTTGGCCCAAAAAGTGCTCCCCGAGATTAAGTTCAAGGTAAGGACGATCAATAACAGCAATCTGGAAACGCTCATAAAAGACCTCAGTACCGACATTGAACAACGGGCTGACCTTATCGAAAAACTCAACGATGCCTACAAAAAAACGGTGAAAGATGCTTTGAGCGCGGCGTCTACAATGAACATTGCTGGCCTCGGCATAGCCATTTACAACGGCATTAACGCAGAGAAAATTCGAAGTGATCTCAAGAAAGAACGCGACATACAGAAAAATAAAATCGAAGAAATGCGCACGAAAAACAAAGTTCTCGCCTCATTGCATCGAGTAAGAGCCGACTTATTGGACCTGGACATTATCGTCGTTGATGCAGATATTGCCACCAAAAACCTGGAGAGCGTGTGGCTCAATATTACAAACTACCTCGATGCGTCCGTCGAGGGCGTAGACAGGATTAATGATGCACTCGGTTTGTATGCGTTCTTCCACGAATTTAATTCCGTGATCAACCCTTGGAAAAGAATTGGCCGTGACGCAGTGTTACTGTACGAGGTCTTCGACCAGGCTGATAAAGAATTTCGTGATGAGTACAATTCTAATTTAAATATGCGCGCCCGGAGCCCGATGCCCATGAACACCCCTGTGTATTTTGATGCGCCTGATACGACCATCATTCGAAACTCGAAAGACGCCTGTAATTCGACAATGATAGATGCCAAAGTGTACCACACTGCGACAGACTATTTACCGAATGTCTTTGCCAAGTTCACAGGCCTGAACGAAGGACTGAATGCTGCTCACACTGACTTGTCTGCTTCACTGCAGCGCATCTATGTTTTTCTGGAGATCCCTCTCGAGGAAATCGATAAGTTTCATAAAGATATCAAGGAGCAAGACCTTGATGACGAAGCACTGGAATATATTTCCCAACGCATATCGAAAGCTCGGGATAATGCAATAAGCAAAACGGGCGAATTGACAAAAATACTGGCCGGTCATCTGCGCTCTTTACGCGATACGTTCAACCGTCAGTCAACCCTGAGGTCCCTTGCAGAACTCCAGACCCAGGCGACTGGCCTGCCTTTGGAAATAGACGGGTTTGTAGAACGTAAAGCCGTGTTAAGTGGCGAACTACTTGCCTTGGATAATGGGATCAAGGCGCTCGAAAACAAAGGCCTGGCTGAGATTGGTGAAGAAACCATCTTGAATGCCGAAGCACTCGCAGCGCTTCAACTGGGCGGTCCACCCGCCGCCGCGCTCAAGGTCGCCCTCGATCTATTGCAGAAGTCGCTCGTGGTCCTTGAGGCTTCATTGAACTATCAAGGGCTGCTAAGCCTGCGCACAAGCCTATATACGCGAATAGATGCCGAACAGCAGAAAATCAGAGCTAAAAATGATGACCTCTGGCGGGTCGGACAGCACACCAAGCTCATTGAATCCTTCCACCACTTTGACGATGAGCGGGTGCTTTACGCTCAGGAATACTCGAAAATCGTCAATTCTTTAGAGTCGTTCGTGAATAAGCACACGTCAACTCCAAGCGACGACGATGAATCTGTCCAGCAATGGATTCAGGACGCCAGGGCAGCGATGAATTATTTGCCAACCCTCCGCTAAAGCGACTCAGAAGATAGTCTGAGGGGAGGGCTTTGCTCTCCCTGTTAGTGACTGGTCGTGTCCAGAATCACAAGAATGAGCGAGCAAAACAATGACTTCAATTAATGAAAATGATGTCGCTGGGCTTAATAACTTCAAACTCTATCTTGAACGTTTTCCAGCGTCCATCGACAGCTTCTTGACCAATCTTGCCCTGCCGCTACTGGGTAGCGGCCAACACCCAGCAATGAATGATACCGCTGCACGCGCCAAACGCGATATCCAGTTATGGCCTGATAACGCAAAAGCGCTACGTCTGGTACATCAGGGCGTTACCCCGCTGATCTGCGACACCAATGAGTTGCTTACGCAGGTCACGCTCTACGAAAAACCAGAGGGTACCGACCCTATTCGTGAAAATCTGAATACGTTAGTGCTGCATACGGAGCCATTCAACATGAACGGTAAGCTCGGCATCAGCCCTTCCAGTAAAACCTACGATGTCACGTATTTCCTGTCGCAAAAGCTCATTCACTTTGAAGACTCGCTTTATGATGCGATTCAAGACATGGAACAGATTCAGAAAACTGCCAGTGACGTTATCCCGCGCACTGTTGACTTCATGAAGGTCAAGATTGCAGAGCATGAAGCCCGGCATCGCAAGCCTGATTCCACGTTTGCAGGGCCTGTGCAAAAACAACTGGATCTGGCCAATCGCAGCCTTGACGCCTCACGAGCTGAATATACCTGGGCCTTGGAAGCCGCCGGGAATCTGCTTGGTTACTGCACTCGCTTGCGCGGCATGCTGTACGACTCCAGAACACAGATGATGCTCATCAGTGACAAGAGCAATGTGAGGACCTTCATTCTCCAGATGAATCTGATGGGCTCTCGCCTGACCCAGGCCGAACGCATGATTAATAAAGCTCAAGCGGTGTTGTAAACAGTCAGAATGCTGAGCCTGTGCACGTGCGTGCAAAACAAACCTGCGCTCATAAAAAAACCCGCGATCGCTCGCGGGTTTTTGTTATCCAGCTTTAACAGCCGTGACGCTTAAACGTAGAACGATTTCAGCGGCGGGAAGCCATTGAACTCTACTGCGCTGTAGCTGGTGGTGTACGCACCGGTGGACAGCCAGTACAGGCGGTCACCGATGGCCAGGTTCAGCGGCAGGCCATACTTGTAGTTCTCGTACATGATGTCGGCGCTGTCGCAGGTGGGACCGGCGATGACCACTTCTTCCATCTCGCCTTTCTTCTCGGTCCAGATCGGGAACTTGATGGCTTCGTCCATGGTTTCGATCAGGCCGGAGAACTTGCCCACATCCGTGTACACCCAACGCTCTACTGCGGTGCGGGATTTACGCGAGACCAGCACTACTTCGCTGACCAGAATACCGGCGTTGGCGATCAGCGAACGACCCGGCTCCAGAATGATTTCAGGCAGGTCATCACCGAAGTCTTCTTTCAGGTAGCGAATGATTTCTTCAGCGTAGGTTTCCAGGCTGTTGGTACGGGTGATGTAGTTGGCCGGGAAGCCGCCGCCCATGTTGATCAGCTTGAGGACAATACCGTCTTCTTCTTTCAGACGCTCGAAGATCACTTTGACCTTGGCGATCGCTGCGTCCCAGACGCTGATGTCGCGCTGTTGCGAACCGACGTGGAACGAAAGGCCGTAAGGAACCAGACCCAGGTCACGAGCCAGAATCAGCAGATCCATGGCCATGTCGGTCTGGCAGCCAAATTTACGCGACAAAGGCCAGTCAGCCGTGGTCGAGCCTTCGGTCAGGATACGCACATAGACTTTCGAACCCGGTGCAGCCTTGGCGATGTTGCGCAAGTCGGCTTCGGAGTCAGTGGAGAACAGACGCACGCCCTTCTCGTAGAAGTAGCGGATGTCCTTGGACTTCTTGATGGTGTTGCCGTAGCTGATGCGGTCGGGAGTGACACCGCGGTCCATGACCTTGTCCAGCTCATAGATAGAGGCGATGTCGAAGCTCGAGCCTTTATCCTTGAGCAGGTCGATGATTTCGACCGCCGGGTTGGCTTTGACGGCGTAGTACACCTTGGCGAATTCGAAACCTGCGCGCAGGTCATCGTAAGCCTGACTGATCATCGCGGTATCGATAACCACGAACGGGGTTTCTTGCTTGTCGGCAAACGCCTTCATTTTGTTGAAGGTGTCGCGCTGGAAATAGTCTTCGACCTGGATCGGCATGCTACGGACTCCACTGGGCAAACAAATGAATAAATGGGTGCATATGAACGTCCTCCGTGTGTATCCCCACTTTGGTTCGCCTACTTCCCAAGGCATGTCCGCCGAAAGCAAAAAAGGCCATCTGGAGGTCGCCTCCCGTGGCCTTGCTGTCTCGTCGTCAGTACTTGAGCCGGATGGATCGTTTCCAGCTTGGACGTTCGGCGCGAACTGTAGGACCTGAGGGGTTAGAGATCAACAAAAAATGTCGCATTTGCAGACGTTTCTGCCGGATCGGCTCGTGTGCCCCATTGTAGTAACGGACCTGTGTGACAGCTTGATGTTCATTTTTGAGGTGAATGGGCAATGAGCTGGCTCATTCTCGGTAGCTCTATCACCGCAGAACCTGTGGGAGCCGGGCTTGGTCTGGGCGGCATTCCGACGATGAGGGCACCGCGTATATCAAGTCAATCGCGTTCAGCCTTATCGCGGGCAAGCCCAGCTCCCACAAGACGGGGATTTCCTACAAAAAATGTGACGATTGCGAATGACCCGTCCCTATCTCTCGTGTGAAGTTTCCTAGAAACTCAAACCCGCTTGCGCCCGCCATTTCCCGGAACTAGCCTGCGCTCCGCCACTGTAAATCAGTGGTCGGGTGTGAGAGCCCGGTTGCAAAAAAGGGTGCATCAGTCCATCAGATATGGCGGCTGTGTGCAGGCAGACTTCGGTCTGGCCGGTTTCCCTTTGACTGGTCTCTCACCCTGTACACAGCTGCCACCCACTTCCGTGTGAGAGCGACAAGTGATGGCTCCAATCTAAAGGGATACATCATGACGAAAACCACCCTGGAACAAGACCTCCAACGCGTCAGCGACCTCCTCCGCTGCGCAGCCGCCACCGCCTACGAATCCAGCGACCATCTCACCGGCCAGAAACGCGACCTGGCGTTTTCGGTGGTGCACCTCGTCGAGATTGCGCAGGGGCTGGTTGAAAGATCGTTGGTTGGCGTGGAAACAATTTAATTGCGAAGCTGCGATCCATGTGGGAGCAGGGCTTGCCCGCGATAAACGATAACGCGGTGAGCCTGCTGAATCTGGCATCTGAATCGCGGGCAAGCCTCGCTCCCACATGGGAATTGCGTTCATCCTGTTGAACCCGCTTTAGCCGGGAGGACGTCCGGACATTCGCTACATGTTCTTCGTCAGGAATAAGCACTCCCGGCTGAAGCCGGTCCTAAGAGGAGGCGCAACGGTCGGTCCACGGGATGGGCTTCGCCACAAGCCCCGCGCCATTGCAGCGCGGGGCTTTTACATCAGGCCTGCGCGTCAGCCGCAATCTCAGCCGGCGAAACAATGCTGGTCTTGCCACCACGGGAACGCCCGGAGCTCAGGTATTCCGCAATCGATTCCTGTGTCACTTCGCCCAGGAACACGTTCTCGGCATCCAGCACCGGCAGCCAAGAGCGGTTGAATTCGTACATGCGCGACAGCAGGATGCGCAAGTGTTCGTCGTAGGCCGCGGTGGCGTTGAACTGACGCAGGAACGGCAGGCAGGTGCCGGTCTGGCGATGCAGGTCACGACGGCGCACATAACCCATGGCCTTGTTCTCGGCATCGGTGACGACGATGTAGCGACGGTCGTTTTCGTCCATCACTTCCAGCGCATCGGCCACAGGTGTTTCCGGGCTGACCGATGGTGCGTTGTCCGCAGCATCTTCGGCTTTGACCAACAGCAGACGCTTGAGCGTGCTGTCCTGGCCAACGAAGCTCGACACGAACTCGTCTGCCGGATGCGCCAGCAAGGTGTCCGGGTGGTCGATCTGCAGCAGTTTGCCTGCACGGAAGATCGCGATCTTATCGCCCAGCTTGATGGCTTCGTCGATATCATGGCTGACCATGATCACGGTCTTGTTCAGCGCACGCTGCATTTCGAAGAATTCGTTCTGGATCATCTCGCGGTTGATCGGGTCGACCGCACCGAACGGTTCGTCCATCAACAGCAAAGGCGCATCAGCGGCCAGGGCACGGATCACACCGATACGCTGCTGCTGACCGCCGGACAGTTCACGCGGGTAGCGATGCAGGTACTGCTTGGGCTCCAGCTTGATCATGCTCATCAATTCGCGAGCACGGTCGTGGCAACGCTTGGCGTCCCAGCCCAACAGTTTTGGCACCACTACGATGTTTTCTTCGATGGTCATGTTCGGGAACAGACCGATCTGCTGGATCACGTAGCCGATGTTGCGACGCAGGGTCACTTCGTCCAGATCGGTGGTGTCTTCACCATTGATCAGCACCTTGCCGGAAGTCGGCATGATCAGACGGTTGATCATTTTCAGGGTGGTGGACTTGCCGCAACCCGACGGGCCAAGGAAGACGCAGATTTCGCCTTCGTTGACGGTGAGGCTGACCGAATCGACAGCCTTCACTTCTTTGCCGTTGCTTTGGAAAGTCTTGGTGAGGTTTTGAAGTTCGATCATTTCAGTAATCCTTTTGGAGTCAGCGCACGTTGCAGCCATTGCAGGAGAAGGTCAGCGATGATGGCCAGAATACTGACCAGCACCGCGCCGACGATCAGCATCGACATATCGCTGCGGCTGATTGAAGCAAGAATAAGTACACCCAGACCGCCAGCACCGATGGTGGCGGCGATGGTCATGACGCCGATGTTCATCACCACGGCAGTACGCACGCCAGCGAGGATCACCGGCACGGCGATAGGCAGCTCAACCATGCGCAGGCGCTGGCCGAAGGTCATGCCGATGCCTTTGGCGGCTTCGCGAATACCCGGTTCCACGCCTGTCAGTGCCAGATACGTGTTGCGCATGATCGGCAGCAGCGAATACAGGAACACGGCGGTGATCGCAGGCATCGGGCCAAGGCCTTGACCGAACTTGGAGTAGAACGGCAGCAGCAGACCGAACAGGGCGATCGACGGCACGGTCAGCAGCACGGTGGCGCTGGCCTGCAGTGGACCGGCGAGCGCCGGGAAGCGGGTCATCAACACACCCAATGGAACACCGACCAGAATCGCCAATGTCACCGCAATGCCGACCAGCGTGATGTGCTGCCCGGTCAGTTGAATGACCTGAGCCCAATCCAGATGGGAGAAGGCGGCAAAAATACTCATATCGTCTCCTTCCTTAGTTAAGTGGGTGCTGCTGCAGGAACTCTGCTGCAACTTTGGATGGGCTTTCATGACCGACGTCGATGCGAGCGTTGAGGTCGATCATGGTCTGGTTGTCCAGCAGATCAGCCAGTGGCTTGAGCAACGTGGCGATTTCCGGATGCTTGTCCAGATACTCTTGACGGATTACCGGGGCGGCGGTGTAGTCCGGGAAGTAGTGTTTGTCGTCTTCAAGCACTTTGAGCTTGAAGGCGTTCAAGCGACCATCAGTCGTGTACACCAGACCGGCAAACACTTGACCGTTGCGCAGTGCGGTATAGACCAGGCCGGCGTCCATCTGGCGAGTGTTCTCACGACCGAGATTCATGTCGTAATGCTTGACCATGCCGATCAGGCCGTCGGAACGGTTGGCGAACTCGGTGTCCAGCGCTACGACATGACCCTCTTTGGCTTCGTCTTTGAGGACTTTGGTCAGGTCGGTCATGTTGTTGACCTGCGGGTATTTGTCCGCGATTTTCTGCGGCAGCGCCAAGGCGTAGGTATTGTTGAATTTCGACGGGGAAAGCCAGACCAGGCCTTTCTTCGCATCGACTTCTTTCACACGGGCGTAGGTTTGTGCGCTGTCGAGCTTTTCATCGATGTGGTTGTAAGCCACCAGCGAGACGCCGGTGTATTCCCACAGCAGATCCAGCTGACCGCTTTCCTGCGCACTGCGCGCCAGGTTACTGCCCAGACCGCCAGTAATTTGCACGTCGTAGTTTTTGGTACGCAGGTATTGCGCAGTGAGTTCAGCAAGCATGGTCTGCTCGGTAAACACACGAGCGCCAATGCGCAGCAGCGGTTTGTCCGCCGCTTGGGCAAATGCCGGAAACAGCATGGCAAAGCCTAGAAACAAGCATAACTTTTTCATTGGTATTCCTTTCGCTCAGCGAGTCAGGCCACGTTCCAGCCAGGTACGACTGGCAAGAGTCACCAGACCATCAAGCAGCAACGCCAGCAGAGCGGTACACGCTGCGCCCAGCACCAGTTGCGGCTGATTGTTCAAGGCGATGCCCGGGAAGATCAGACTGCCAAGGCTGTTGGCACCGATCAGGAAGGCCAGAGGCGCGGTACCAACGTTGATGGCCAGTGCAACACGCACACCACCGACGATGATCGGTACGGCGTTAGGCAATTCGACTTGCCACAGGACTTGGCGCGGCGTCATGCCGATACCGGTGGCTGCTTCCTTGAGTGAACCCTGAACGTTTTTCAGGCCTTCGTAGGTGTTGCGTACGATGGGCAACAACGAGGCGAGGAACAGCGCGAAGATCGCAGGCCCACTACCAATCCCGAGAATCCCGAGGGCAATGGCCAGAACGGCGAGAGGGGGAACGGTGTTACCAATGTTGAAGATCTGCATGAAGCGTTCGGCACGGCCAACCATGCTTGGTCGACTAAGGGCAATGCCCGCCGGGATCCCGACCACGAGGGCCGCCAACATTGAAACCAGAACCAGAATCAGGTGAGCTTGCAGATAGAACAGCAGGTCATCCTGGTATTGCTTGATAGTACTGATGCCGATCCAGTGGATCAGCAGGGCCAGGAGTGCGATCACAACCGCACCTCCAATCAGCCCCTTGCCATAGCGATTAGCCACAGGCGGACTCCTTATTTCAGTCGGCGAACGCGTTGCCGTGACCGACCCTTGCGGGTGACCAGGAATAACGTTCGCGAAGAGCAGCGGGTGGGTCGCCATTGAGGTTGCCCTCGGCGAAAACACAAGCCATTAGCGCAGCTTCGTCAAGCCAACATGCTGATGAATCAGCCCCTGAAGTTGGCCGTTTTACTGGCCTTGACGGGGGAATGGACGTCTCCACGATCTGAAAGGTTCCCATGAAAGATGCTATTTAGCCATTGCGCATCGACTGAACGGTTCGGTTCTTGTCCCGAATCAGGCTATAATCTGCGCCCTTTTTTGACTCACCTGCCAGGCGATTTCCCATGACCCAACAGGCCGCCGAAGTCGCGAAACGCCGCACTTTCGCCATTATTTCCCACCCGGATGCGGGTAAAACCACCATCACAGAAAAACTGCTGTTGATGGGCAAGGCCATTTCCGTCGCTGGCACGGTGAAATCTCGTAAATCAGATCGTCACGCGACATCCGACTGGATGGAAATGGAGAAGCAACGCGGCATCTCCATCACCACCTCGGTTATGCAATTCCCGTATCGCGATCACATGATCAACCTGCTCGACACCCCGGGCCACGAAGACTTCTCCGAAGACACCTATCGCACCCTGACTGCCGTCGACTCGGCGCTGATGGTGCTCGATGGCGGTAAAGGGGTTGAGCCACGGACCATCGCGCTGATGGACGTTTGCCGTCTGCGTGATACGCCGATCGTCAGCTTCATCAACAAGCTCGACCGTGATATTCGCGACCCGATCGAGTTACTGGACGAGATCGAAGCAGTCCTGAAGATCAAAGCCGCGCCGATCACCTGGCCGATTGGTTGCTACCGCGACTTCAAGGGTGTCTATCACCTGGCTGACGACTACATCATTGTGTACACCGCCGGTCATGGCCACGAGCGCACTGACGTTCGTATCATCGAGAAGCTGGATTCGGACGAAGCCCGCGCTCACCTTGGCGACGAGTACGACCGTTTCGTTGAACAACTGGAACTGGTGCAAGGCGCCTGCCACGAGTTCAATCAGGAAGAGTTCATCAACGGTCAGCTGACGCCGGTGTTCTTCGGTACTGCGCTGGGCAACTTTGGTGTCGATCACGTACTTGATGCCGTTGTGAACTGGGCGCCGAAGCCTTTGGCCCGTGTTGCCAATGAGCGTACTGTTGAACCGGTTGAAGAGAAGTTCAGCGGTTTCGTGTTCAAGATCCAGGCGAACATGGACCCGAAGCACCGCGACCGTATCGCGTTCATGCGTATCTGCTCGGGCCGCTACGACAAGGGCATGAAAATGCGCCATGTCCGTTTGGGCAAAGACGTGCGGATCGGCGACGCGCTGACGTTCTTCTCCTCCGAGCGTGAAATGCTTGAAGAGGCCTATGCGGGCGACATCATCGGTTTGCACAACCACGGCACGATCCAGATCGGCGATACCTTCACCGAAGGCGAAAGCCTGGGCTTCACCGGTATCCCACACTTCGCCCCGGAACTGTTCCGCCGCGTGCGTCTAAAGGATCCGCTCAAGTCCAAGCAATTGCGTCAGGGCCTGCAGCAACTCGCTGAAGAAGGCGCCACTCAGGTGTTCTTCCCGCTGCGCAGCAACGACATCATTCTCGGCGCGGTCGGTGTGCTGCAGTTCGATGTGGTGGCAAGCCGCTTGAAGGAAGAATACAAAGTCGAATGCGCTTACGAGCCGATCACGGTGTATTCAGCCCGCTGGATCGATTGCGCGGACAAGAAGAAGCTCGAAGAGTTTGAAGTCAAAGCGGTGGAAAACCTGGCAATGGACGGCGGCGGTCACCTGACCTACCTGGCCCCAACACGGGTTAACCTGGCCTTGATGGAAGAGCGCTGGGCGGATGTGAAATTCCGCGCAACGCGTGAGCATCATTAAGTAAAAGATGCGCGGTGTATCTGACACCGCGCCGCTTGAACATTGCATGAATGCCCGGACTGAAACCGGATTTCTGTGGGAGCGAATTCATTCGCGAAGAGGTCAGACCTGAATAAAATCCGGGTCTGACACACCGCTTTCGCGAATGAATTCGCTCCCACAGGGAAATGCGCCACATCCACATCGATAACTACCGCACCACCACCCCCACTCCCCTGCCCACAGATCAGAGCGGGCGCTGGGCGGATGTGAAATTCCGCGCTACGCGTGAGCATCATTAAGTAAAAGATGCGCGGTTCTGACACCGCGCCGCGCCGCTTGAACATTGCATGAATGCCGGACTGAAACCGGATTTTCTGTGGGAGCGAATTCATTCGCGAAGAGGACAGACCTGAATAAAATCCGGGTCTGACACACCGCTTTCGCGAATGAATTCGCTCCCACAGGGAAATGCGCCACATCC
>NZ_JAWHNU010000015.1:85824-105605 GCF_032582135.1 Pseudomonas syringae group sp. J309-1
ACATCGATAACTACCGCACCACCATCCCCACTCCCCTGCCCCGCGGGTCCGAGGCTGTTTCCAGCTTCGTGCCGTCCACTTTGATTGCCTGCACGTTACCCATCTCCCAGCCCTGATCTTCGAGCGTGTAACCCATGGCTTTCAGCTCGTCGGCAACCTTGCCAGTCAAAGGCGCGTGGGAATCGTAATAGATCGTATCCTTGGGCAATAACTGGTGATGCACGCGTTGCGCACCCACGGCTTCCTTGAGCGGGAGTTTGTAGTCGTAGATGTTATTCAGCACCTGAAAAATCGAGGTGAAGATCCGCGAGCCGCCGGGCGTACCCAATACCAGCGTTACCTGACCGTCACGCGTCACCAGGCTCGGGCTCATCGACGACAGCATGCGCTTGCCCGGCTCGATGGCATTGGCGCTACCGCCCACCACACCAAACGCATTGGCAACGCCCGGCTTGGAGCTGAAGTCGTCCATTTCATCGTTGAGCAGAAAGCCCCCGCCCTTCACCACCACGCCACTGCCGTAATCCCAGTTCAACGTATAGGTATTGCTGACCGCGTTGCCCTGCTTGTCGACGATCGAGAAGTGCGTGGTCTGATGCGGTTCCAGCCCCGGTTTGACGTTTTCGGTTGGAGAGATGGCGGTCGGATTGATCTCATTCGCGCGCTTGGCCAGATAACTCGGGTCGATCAATTCTGCAACGGGGGCCTTGGTGAAGTTCGGGTCGCCCAGGTAATCAGCCCGGTCAGCGAACACGCGCTTTTCGATTTCCGCCAGCAGGTGAATGTACTTGGCGGAATTCAACGCCACGCCGTTGAAGTCATCAGCTCGCTGCTCTTTGATGCCTATCAGTTGCGCCAGCGCGACACCACCTGAGCTGGGCAAAGGCGCGGTGTACAAGGTGTTGCCCTGCCAGTTGACGTGCAGCGGCTTGCGCCAAAGCGCTTTGTAATCAGCAAGATCCTGTTTGGTCACCAGACCTTTGTCATGCTCCATTTGCTTGACCAATAAATCAGCGGTCTCACCCTTATAGAACTCATCCGCACCCTTGTTGGCGATGCGTTCCAGGGTCTTGGCCAGCTCAGGTTGACGCAAGGTTTCACCAACTTTCATGCTGCCGAAATAATCATTGAAGTTGGTAGTGCCCTTGAACAGCTCCAGGGCCTCCTGACGGTACATGTATTGTTTTTCAGCCACCTTGAAGCCGTTCTGCGCATAACCAATCGCGGGGGTCAGCAACTCAGCCCACTTCAACTTGCCGAATTTCTGATGCGCTTCCCAGAGCCCCATGACCGTACCCGGCACGCCGACTGCGCGGGCACCGACCAGGCTCATGTTTTCGATCACCTCGCCTTTTTCGTTGAGGTACATGTTACGGCTGGCCGCTTTGGGCGCCGTCTCACGGTAATCGAGGAAGTACGGTTTGCCATTCATGAACAAGGTCATGAAGCCACCGCCACCAATATTGCCCGCCTCGGGGTAGGTCACGGCCAGCGTGAATGCGGTGGCGACCGCGGCGTCCACCGCATTGCCGCCTTTGCGCAGCACATCGGCGGCTACTTTTGCGCCGTACTCATCAGGCGACGCCACCGCGCCGCCTTCCAGCGTAACGGCAAATACGGAAGATGAACTGATGATTGCCACTGACAAAGCCAGTGCCTTGAACATAACCACTCGCATGAGGCTTCCTTAATGTGAAGGTCAGACGAGGTTGATTAATGACCAGTGAGGCCGTAAACGCAAATTTTAGACCTGTAGGAGCTGCCGAAGGCTGCGATGGTGGTGTGTCAGAATGAATGCTTCGCAGCCTTCGGCAGCTCCTACAGAGAATGCACTCACAGTCTTGTTGAATCGTCGCGGTCTAGTCGCAAGAGGCCAACTAAACCACATACCCCGCCATCTTCTCCTGAATGAAATCCAGGAAGCATTGAATCCTAAGCGCCAGCTGTGAGTTGCGGTAATACACCGCATGGATCGGCTGGCGATGACCGCTGTTGGCGTTGGGCAGAATGACTTTGAGGCGACCGAGGCGGATGTCTTCGTGGGTCATGAAGTGCGACAGACAGACAATACCCTCTCCCGCCAATGCCAGATGGCGCAGGGTCTCGCCGCTGGACGCAGAAATAGCGGGCTGGATCAGTAAACGATCACCTTCGGTATGGCGCAGCGGCCAATGGTTGAGGGTTTCGGTGTGGGTGAAACCCAGCAGTACGTGGTTGCTCAATGACGCTACGGTTTTGGGCTGACCATGGCGCTCAAGATAAGCCGGGCTGGCCAGAATATTCAGTGGGCTACTGCCCAGAAAACGGGCATGCAGCGTTGAATCTGCGAGGTTGCCGATCCGGATGGCGACGTCTGTACTTTGTTCCAGCAGATCGATGATCAGGTCGTTGGTGTTGAGTTCCAGCTGGATCTCCGGATAACGCTGACGAAACTCGGCCACGTAAGGTACGACCGAATGGAACATGAACGGCGATGCCGCGTTGATCCGCAAACGCCCGGCCGGGGTCTGGTGACGCAATGACAGGCGCTCTTCGAGGTCTTCCATTTGCGCCAGGATCTGTCGGGCCTGCTCGAGGAAGTACTTGCCCTCTTCCGTCAGGTCCATGCGCCGCGTGGTGCGGTTGATCAGGGTGGTTTCCAGCTTGGCTTCGAGGCGCGACAGCGTACGGCTGATGGCCGATGGCGTCTGTCCGATCTGCTCGGCCGCGGCAGAAATTGAACCGCTTTCGATGACTGAAACAAATACCTGTAATTCGTCAGACCGGGCTTTCATCCATGTACTCCGCTCGAAAATACGCGGGATATTAGCGCTATTTTTGAGCAGGGGTTGAAAACCAATACTGAAGCGCCGGAGCTGTGGAAGATTCTATGCTGGCCTGCAAACACAATTCTCGTGGGAGCGAATTCATTCGCGAAGAGGTCAGTACACCCAATACATATCTATTGTCTGTGCCGCCGCTTTCGCGAATGAATTCGCTCCCACAGGGGCTGTGTCGCCCCTCAAACCTGCGATTGAACCCCAAACACCTGCGCCAGATGCGCTTCGTAACGCTTCACGTCGTTCTCGATATTCGGCATCTTCATGACATCCACCGCCAGGAAAGTCGGCAAAGCGGTCATGTCGAGGAACTCGTTGGCTTTGTGGAACGGGAAATACACCGCATCCACACCCTTGCCTTCAAAGAAATCAGTCGGGTCTTCGAACGCTTGCTGTGGCGCGTTCCAGGTAGCGGAAATCATGTACTGCTTGCCTTTGAGCAAGCCTCCACTGCCGTATTTCTGCGACGCATCGGAACGGGTACGACCATCGTTGGCGTACAGCGAACCGTGGCCTTCGGTGAAGACTTCGTCGATGTACTTCTTGACGGTCCACGGCGCGCCCATCCACCAGCCTGGCATCTGATAAATGATCACGTCAGCCCACAGGTACTTCTGCACTTCATCGATGATGTTGTAACCGCCGTCAATGAAGGTTTCTTTGACGTCGAACCCGGAGCGATCCAGATACGCCACCGCCGCTTCATGCAGGGTGGCGTTGTAACGACCATCGGAGTGAGCGAATTGTTTGCCGCCGTTCAATAACAGAATCTTTTTCATGTGTTACCCCATCAAGTAAAAGGGAGGGTCATTAAATTTGATGGGCGAAAGATACAGGCTGAGGTCTGTGAGAATAAGGCCGGCAAGGTCAAATAACTTTTGATCCACAAGCACGAATAAGCCTCACATTATTGAAACCGCTAGCCGAGCAGCAGATGTAAACCCAACGCTCCCATACCGACAAAGAACACGCGTTTGAACACCTTCGCGCTGATCCGTTGACGCAGCCACTGCCCGAACCACATACCCAGCAGCGCAGGGATCAACGCCAGAACCGAAGCGCCCAGCTCGCCGCCGCCCAGTGCGCCATTCCAGAACAGACCACCGGCCAACGCTAGCGTGGAAACCGTGAAAGACAGACCCAACGCCTGCACCAGTGCGTCACGTTCCAGCCCCAATGCCTGCAAGTAAGGCACGGCCGGGATCACAAACACCCCGGTGGCCGAGGTGATCACGCCGGTGACAAAACCGCACACCGGGCCAAGCCAGACTTCATGGCGTGGCGCAATACACAGCGTCGGTAAAAACAGACCGCTCAAGGCATAAAGCAACAAGGCCGCGCCTAACGCCCGGGTCATCAATGGACCGCTGCCGATGCCGATGACCATGGACCCCCAGACCGTGCCTGAAGCAATCATCAGCAACATGGGCCAGAGCCGCTTGAGCAGCGGGATCAGATGACCGCCAGTCATCAGTTGCCAGACATTGGTCACGGTCGAAGGAATGATCAGCAATGCGGCTGCCTGCGCCGGAAGCATAACCATCCCGAGCAACCCCATGGCCACGGTCGGCAAGCCAAGGCCGATCACGCCCTTCACGGTTCCGGCGAGCAAAAAAGCCACCATCACCAGCCCTGATAAGGCCCAACCGAGTGTTTGATAGTGCTCGATAATGTCGTTCATGGCCGTATATTGGCAGCGCAGACCGTATTGGAAAATTCGCCATATACTGAGCCAGCCTCAGGCAGAGACAGAGGCTGTATTTGCTTGCTGCTGTCTGAATTCCTTCTGCAACTCTCATCAACCAAAATGTAATTCCCTGATCTGGAATACTTTTCTGTAGGAGCTCACGAGCACCGCGAGGCAGCGATGGCGTACTGCCTGACACACCGCTATCGCGGCCTCGCGGTGCTCGTGCGCTCCTACAGGGTCCATGTTTGCTGCACGACAGCGTGGTGTCAGGGACACCGGGGCGACTTCTACAGAAAATGTATTTCAATGCGGTGGTTTGCATTGTTTTGAGATGAGCCACACCGGACAAACCCACATGCACTTCGATTTGATTGATCTACGCCTGTTCCTGAATGTGCTGGAAAGCGGCAACATCACCGCCGGAGCGGCACGCAGTCATCTGTCGCTGGCATCAGCGAGTGCGCGCATTCGGGGGCTTGAGACGTCACTGAATATTCCTCTGCTGGAACGCGGCCGGCGCGGCGTTACGCCCACGCCTGCGGGCAAGGCGCTGGCGCAGCACGCACGGCTTATCCTGCAACAGGTCGAGCGCATGCAGTTTGATCTCGCGGACTATGCCAAGGGATTCAAGGGACAAGTGCGCCTGCTGTGCAACAGCTCAACCCTCAGCGAGCATCTGCCAGAGCTGCTCGCGGACTTCCTGGTCAGCCATCCGCACATCGACATTGATGTTGAAGAGCATTCCAGCCTGCGCATCATTCATGCGTTGCGCAATGGCACGGCCGACATCGGGATTATTTCCGACGCAGTCGACGCCAGTGACCTGCAGACCCGGCCGTTTCGAGCGGATCCATTGAGCCTGATCATGCCGCTCGATCACACGTTGCAGCGCGAGCCAAAACTGCATTTCAACCAGGCGCTGGATTATGAATTCGTCGGTCTGTCGGCCAACAGTGCCCTGGCCCTGCACCTGGAAGCACAAGCGTTGCATCTTGGTAAACGACTGCGCATCAGGGTGCGAGCTGAAGGCTTTGACGCAGCGATCCGGATGGTCAGCCATGGCGCGGGATTGAGCATAGTGCCGCAAGCCGCGGTGCAACGCTGGCAAGGGCCGCACACCTTCAAAAGTGTGCCATTGAGCGACGCATGGGCCGACCGGCAATTGCTCCTGTGCGCGGTGGATTTCGCTGCATTGCCGGGGTATGCGGCGGTATTGCTGGCGGCGTTGAGCATGAAAGGCGAACAGGCCCCGAATTGAAGCGCACTTCAGGCAGGAGGTGCTGCCCCACGGAAAACACTGGATCTGTAGGAGGCACAATCGGGGCTTTTTTCTTCAACCGTCAGCAGTCCCCAATCCCCCTACTATCCTGATTGCAGCAATAGCTAACGGCACATCAGGAAAACCATGAAAATACTCGTCACAGGCGCAACAGGTTTTATCGGTAAAGCATTGCTGCACAGACTTGCTACAGAGCCTCAATACCAGGTGACAGGTTCGACCCGCCAGCAAAATCCTGAGCCGTCGATAGCTCCGCTTATTCAAGTAGACAAAGCCAATGCCGCGACCGACTGGTCGGCCGCTCTGCAAGGCGTAAACACCGTCATCCATGTCGCAGCCCATCTCGCCACTCGCGGCAGTTCGCTGGAAGAACTCAGACGCACCAATGTCGACGGCACGCTGACCCTGGCGCGGCAAGCTTTGTCTGCGGGCACGCAACGTTTCATTTTCATCAGCTCGGTCGGCGTCAATGGCTCGACAACCCACCATGCCCCTTTCAACGAAATATCCCTGCCCGCTCCGACGGATGATTACGCACGGTCAAAACTCGAAGCGGAGCAAACGCTGCAAAAGCTGTTACACGGCACAGCCATGGACTTGGTGATCATCCGTCCACCACTGGTCTACGCGGGCCATGCGCCGAGGAATTTTTCGAAGTTGATGCAGTGGGTTCGTTCGGGTGTGCCCATGCCGTTTGCTGCCATTCATAACCGGCGCAGCATTATTGCCTTAGAGAATCTGGTGGATTTCATCGCGCTGTGTGTCCGACACCCTGCCGCTGCCAACGAACTGTTCCTGATTTCGGACGGCGCTGACCTCTCGACCGCTGAATTGGTGAAGCACCTGGCCAATGGAATGGGCTGCTCAGCCCGGCTGGTGCCTGTGCCTGCGTCGTTATTGCGTCGCGGGGCAAGGCTGTTGGGCAAAGGCCCTATGTATTCCACGCTGTGTGCATCGCTGGTGGTTGATTCGGATAAAGCGCGTCGCCTGCTCGGCTGGACCCCGCCCCTGGCAACCATTGATGCGCTGATCAAAAGCGGTCGTGATTACCGCACATTGAACACTTGAACACGCGCCCATAAAAAACCCGCTCCGGAGGATGAATCCGGGGCGGGCCATATTTCGATGGGGATCGAAATTTATTACAGGATGCTGATCGGGTATTCGATGATCAGACGAGTGTCGTCGACTTTCGAGTTGAAGTCCGAAGCGCCACTGCGATAGGTCGCATTACGCACACGGAAGCTCAGGTCCTTGGCCGGGCCAGACTGGACGACGTACTTGGCTTCGATATCACGCTCCCAAGCGTTGATATTGTCGCGGGTCGCGGTGGTCGCATCGGAACCCATGACATAACGCGTCATGAAGCTCAGGCCCGGCACGCCGTAGAGCGCCATGTTCAAGTCATAGCGTGCCTGCCAGGACTTCTCGTTTTCATGGTTGAAGTCAGAGAACTGAACCGAGTTGCCGACGAAGATGGTGCTGTTACCGTCAACACCGTAATCGTAGTTGTTGGTGCCATTCACCACCTGACGGCCAACCAGGAAGGTGTGCGCACCGAGGGTGTAGGACGCCGTCAGACTCCAGATAGTGCTGTCGTAAACGCCCCGCTCTTCAGCGCCGATGCTTTTGGTGTCGTAACCGTTAAGGTCGAACTTCACGACGTCCTGTGGCGACAACGCCAAAGCGTAAGTCAGGCTGCCGTAGTATTTGCGCCATACGTCTTCAACGTTCGAGTAGTAAGCACTGGCCGACAGGTTCTTGTTGAACTTGTACAAACCGCCACCGAAGTTGATGACATCCAGGCCACCGCTGTCGTGGTTGCTCGAGTTACGGCTTTTCAGCGAGGTGAAGTGACCACCTTGCAGGGTCAAATTGTCAATTTCGTTACTGGTGACCAACAGACCTTGAGCCGTTTCCGGCAACAGACGGCTGTCAGACGTCGCGAAGACCGGGTTGTTGACGATCTGGTCGCCAAACTTCAACACGGTTTTGGAAACGCGCATTTTGACCGCAGCGCCAGCATATCCGTAGCCGTCTTTGGCATGGGTGCCGCCATCTTCCTGCTCAAGCAAACCGGTACCGCGGCCAGTGCGACCATCGCCAGTATCCAGCTTCAGACCGTACATGCCGATCGCATCCAGACCAAAACCGATGGTGCCTTGAGTGAAGCCGGATTCAAAGTTGCCGATGAAGCCTTGCGCCCACTCTTCGCCGGTGTCGCCTGAGTTGCGAGCACGCTGGTCGCGGTTCATGTACATGTTGCGCGCCTTGACGTTCAACTTGGCGCCTTCCAGAAAACCCGTAGCGTCTGCCTGCGAATCAGCAAAAACCGGCTGCACAGATCCCGCTGCCACTGCCAGGGCAATGACACTTAGCTTGCTAACATTCATTACTGCGCTCCGTTGGTTATCGCATCCGCCTGCCTTCGTTGGGCGAGCGGATATTTATTGGCAGATTCAGAAGGGGTTGTTTCCTTTGCCAATACATTCGCGATGGCATTTCTTATAGATCAAGCCGTTGTTCCCACACACAACCAGTCCCGGCTTCTTCTCCCCAAGAAGCCCCCAACCCAGGTCTGGCTTGTTACTACTCTCCCTAGTAGCCCTGTTCCGGGTTGACCTGATTCGCCAAGGGTAAATCCGCATCAAGGCGTTTCAGGTTTCCAAGAATCTGTTCAGCTATCACTTCGTAGGAAGCGGATGAAGCAATGTGCGGCGTCACGCATATCTGCGGATGGCGCCAGAATGAGTCGTCCGTGGGTAATGGTTCCTGCTCGAATACATCCAGCAAAGCGCCACGCAATTGACCGCTGTCCAGCGCGGCTAACAAGTCGTCGCGACGCAGGTGTTCGCCACGACCGCAGTTGATGATGACCGAGCCTTTCGTCATGGGCGCGAAGGTCTCGTTATTCAGAATGCCAACTGTCTCTGTGGTAAGAGGCAATAAACAGACCAAGATGTCCAGATCCTGCAAAAACTCATTGAATTCAGCCAATTGAAAGGTTTTTACGCCCTCAACCTGCTGCGCACGACGCGCCCAGCCGCGGGTATCGAAACCCAGCCCGGCCAGTTGCACCGCAACGGCGCGCCCCAGCTCGCCAAGCCCCATAACGCCCACTCGGGTTTGCTTGGCCGGTTGCTGCCCGGGTCGATGCCAGACCACGCGGGCCTGATTTTTCAGCATCTGATCAAAGCCACGATGATAGTGCAGCACACCCCATAGAACGTATTCGATCATGCCCAGTCGATGGTCCGGATCAATGATGCGACAGACCGGAACATGCGCTGGCCGACTTGGATCCTTGAAGATCTGATCAGCACCGGCAGCAATGGAATGAATAAGACGCAGCTTGGGAAACATTCCCAGATCGCCTGGCGACGGGTTCCAACAGAGTGCAACTTCAGCGCCCTGCGCACCGGCTTCGCCCGGCCGCAGAATCGTCAGTGACGGGTCCAGCGCCAGGAGATTTTCACGAACACGCCCCAGGCCACCGCCTGTGCCAAGCAACACCAGAGGCTTCATGAGCAATACTCGTCACGCTGGCTGGCAATCAGTTCCAATGCCGCTTGCCAGGCCAGTTCGGTGATGCCTTCGCTGTCGTCGGCTTCGAACTGTTGCGCGGTGTGCTCACAGATGTGCGGGTCTGGCTGTACCAACTCGACGCCACCGGCCAGCGCCTGAACCTGCGCCTGACAGGCTCGCTCCAGGAAGTAGATATTGGCGAACGCTTCGGCCGTGGAACCACCGGCGACCAACAGGCCGTGATTGCGCAGGATCATCGCGTTGTTGCTGCCCAGGTCGGCCACCAGACGCTCACGCTCTGCGACATCAACCGCAATACCTTCGTAGGTGTGATAACTCAGACGGTTGTAGAACTTCAATGCGTGCTGACTCAACGGCAGCAACCCTGCCCGCTGCGCCGACACGGCGATGCCTGCCGCGGTGTGGGTATGAATCACACAGTGCGCGTCGGGGCGCGCGGCATGAATCGCAGAATGGATAACGAAGCCCGCACGGTTGACGCGGTGCTCGGGGTAGAACTCGTCGACGACGTTACCTTCGCTATCGATCTTCACCAGCGTGCTGGCGCTCATGCGCTCGAACAGGGTGCCATAGCGATTGATCAGGAAGTGTCCGCTGTCGCCCGGCAGCCGCAAGGAAATGTGCGTATCGATCAGGTCGGTCATGCGGTAGTGAGCCAGCAAACGGTAGAGCGCGGCGAGTTCGCAGCGGGCGTTGCGTTCGGTCTCGGGCATGTGCGGCGGTAGCCGATCGTGGCTGGCGGGAGCGGACATCGTGGGTTCCATCAAAAGGTCATGGCGCAATTTGTGCAGCCTTTTTAAGAGCAAAGGGCAAAGCAGTTCAATTCGCCATTGCTTATATTCATTATTTTTTTCACCAATAAAGGCTGTGCAGTGACTCAATCGACAAGCCCGGTAGCCATTCCTCGTCCGTCTTCGCGGTCGCTGGGCGAGCGGCTGGACTGGAATCTGTTGCGTACCTTTCAAGTCGTCGCGCAAGAGCTGAGCATCAGCCGCGCCGCCGCAAGGCTGCACCTGTCCCAGCCCGCCGTCAGTCAAGCGATCAAGCGTCTTGAAGAGCAACTGGGTGCTGCGCTGATCGAACGTCGCGGGCCGCGCTTTCTGTTGACCCAGTCGGGCATTGAAACGCTGCGCGTAGCAGCGGAAGTGCAGAGCCATTTCACCCAGCTGGACGCGGCACTGGAGCGCAGCAGCGATCAGGTCGTAGGCAAAGTGCGGATGCTGACGGTGAGCGGGATTCGCTGCCCCGCCTACGATAAGTTTCTGTCGCAACTGCACCGCGACTATCCCGGCATCACCCTGGAAATCGACGTGCAATCCAGCGACGCAATCCTTAGCTCGCTGTCCCAGAAAACCGCCAGCTTCGGCCTGGCAGTCAACCGCACAGCGCCCGCCTGGCTCGGCCAGCAATGCCTGACTCAGGAGCACTACGCGTTTTATTGCAGTGACGAGCATCCTTTATACGGGCGCGACGATTTGACCCTGACCGACCTGCGTAACGAGCAGCTGATTATTTTCACCGGGGATCTGCTGGGGGGCACGCTGTCGTCGCTGGCCGAGTTTCGTGACCTGCACAAACTCACCGGACAAATCGTCGCTTCGTCCGCCAATACACAGGAAGTCTTACGTCTGGTACTGGCGGGATTTGGCATCGCATGCCTGCCGCAACACATCTGCCAGAACGAATTGGCAACCGGCCGTTTGTGGCGCTTGCCGCCTGAAGAAGGTGTGGGTTCTGTGGATATCAACTTGCTGTGGAATCTGGAGCAACGCCTGACCAAAGCCGAATCAGTATTCCTCCAACGCCTGCGCGAAACGACCACTGATCGCCAATCCGCACCTTGATGTTCCGTTCCGGTGCGCGGTAACCGGGTACTTCCGTAACACGCACCAGTAGCGCGCATTAGTTGCTGTCTTATTAGCTCTGGTTATTAGCGCTGGAACTTTCCTGCATTATTTCGAGAAAAACATCCAACAAAGGGTTGCGTGGAACCTGCTGCTTGTACAACAGTTTAACCGGTGTGGCTATGGCGAATTTCTGCCTCTTTATAGAGCGCATCTCGCCACGCGAGACATAACTTCTGGCCCAATGAACGGGCAAATAACCCAGATAACGCCCCGTCTTTATCATGATCGCCACGGCCTCAACCTGAGTGGCCACAGCTGTCACTTCGCGCTGGCTCATCAATGTCGACTTACCCGCATGAACGGCATAAGCGTGCTCGACGAACTCTGCTTCCGACAGGCACTTCTCATCGACACTTTCGTCACTCATGGCGAAAAACGGATGGCTGTTCGAACAGTAAAGCTCTGACACTTCGTCATACAGCGGGATCACTTGAAAGTCATCTTTACCGCTATACACGGGCACGATACCGGCCGCAAAACGGCCTTTGAGAATACCTTGCTCGATCTCGTCCAATGGTGCCACATTGAGCCGCACCTTTGCCTTTGGAGCCTTTATCTGCAAGGCTTTCAGGGCATCCACCAAAGGGGAGTCGGGGTCTGAAACAGTGTTATCGATGACGGCGATATTCAAATCGCCGAGCAACTCGCCACGCACATTACCGAGGCGATCACGAAAGTTATCCAGCGCCATAAACAGGTCAAGGCTGGCGTCGTAGATAATCTTGCCTTGTTCGGTCAGGCAGAACTTTTCCCGCCCTCGCGTACATAAGCGCATGCCCAGTCGAATTTCAAGATCCGATATCTGCTTACTGATTGCCGCCAGGCTGATATTCAGTTCTACCTGTGCAGCGGTAAATCCTCCCGCTTCAACCACTGCCCTAAAAACCTTGAAGAGTTTCAAGTCCATGGCGCTGGCCATTGACATCGCCGCTTCACCACTTCGTTTTGGCAGGTTTCCAGTTTCAGTAAGTTGACTTGCCATTTAAAACATTTCCCCGCGCGTTGGTTTTTTCTAGCATCCCTCTCAATTGATCAATTCAACGTTAAGTGTAAGTCCACTTATTCCTTGCTCGCCCCGCGATCTTCACATCGCAGTTCGTATCGCACAACACGCTGTTGTTCAGGGTGGAGCAATCAACGTGCCAACGGAGAATTTACATGTCTGACGCCACTGATCGCCTTTGGGGCGCACGTTTCAAGACCGGCCCTGCCGAAGCCATGGCCAACCTGTCCCGCTCGCCACGCGCCTACTTTCGCCTGACGCCGTACGACATCGCCGGTTCCAAGGCGCATGCCAACGAGCTGAACCGTGCCGGACTGCTGGATGCCGACGAAACCGCGCGCATCATCGAAGCCTTGCGCACCATCGACGTGGACTTCGCCGCGGGCAACATCGAACCGATTGCTGCCGACGAAGACGTACACACCTTCATCGAACGCCTGCTCACCGAACGCCTTGGCACGCTGGGCGGCAAACTGCGCGCAGGCCGTTCGCGTAACGACCAGTCGGCTAATGACATGCGGCTGTTCCTGCGTGATCAGGTGCGGGTCATGACCCTGGCAATTCTCGAATTGCAGAAGGCGTTGGTCTCGCAAGCCGAGCAGCACATCAACACCATCGCGCCGGGCTTTACTCACTTGCAACAAGCGCAACCGATCGTGTTCGCCCATCACCTGATGGCGCACGCTCAGGCGATTCATCGTGACATCCAGCGCCTGCAGGATTGGGACAAACGCTTCAACCTGTCGCCACTCGGCGCGGCCGCTCTGGCAGGCTCGGCCATCGCTCGCGATCCGCAGCGCTCGGCGGCAGAAATGGGCTACAGCGGCCCCTGCGAAAACTCCATCGACGCCGTCGCCAGCCGCGACCACGTCGCGGAATTCCTGTTCTGCAGCAGCATGCTCGGCATCAACATTTCGCGACTGGCCGAAGAGTTCTGCCTGTGGACTTCCCGCCAGTTCCGCTGGATCGAACTGGACGACGGTTACGCCACCGGTAGCTCGATCATGCCGCAGAAAAAAAACCCGGATATCGCCGAACTGGCCCGCGGGAAATCAGGCCGGCTGATCGGCAGCCTGACCGGCATTCTGGCCGTGCTCAAGGCTCAGCCGCTGTCTTACAACCGCGATTTGAGCGAAGACAAACACGCCATTCTCGACAGCCTGGAAACCGTGCATCTGGTGCTGCCTGCTTTCGCGGGCATGGTCCAGACCATGAAGGTGCGCGTTGACGAATTGCTGCGTCAGGCACCACTGGGCTTCACCCTCGCCACTGAAGTTGCCGACTGGCTGGCGGTGCGCGGCGTGCCGTTCAAAGAAGCGCACGAGATCACCGGCAAACTGGTGCAGCTCTGCGAAGAAAATAATATCGGCCTGGAAGAACTCAGCACCCAACAGCTGGCCGCAACCGACTCACGCCTGACGCCAGAAGTGCTCGACGCTTTGACGCTGGAAGCAGCACTGGCCGCCCGCAGCGGCTGGGGCGGAACGTCGCCGGTACGGGTGGCCGAGCAGATCGAGCGCTTCAAGGCGCAACTGGTCGCACAGGAAAAATGGGCACTCGACTACGCGGGTCCGCGCGGCTGATTCAACGGAGAGCATTCCATGTCAAAACCTCAAGCTTCAGCGAGCGCCGAGCGCGCTTCACTCGCGGCCAAGTACGACATTTCGACCTACAAGGTAGTGCCACGTCGTTACTACGGTCGTTATGCCTCAGCGACACTGATCGTGGTGCTGTTGATCGGGCTGGTTCATGCCTTCATCAACGGCAATATCGAATGGGGTTTCGTGCGGCAATTTCTGACCGCCGAATCGATCATGTTCGGCCTGTTGAACACCATCATCATGTCGATCCTGGCCATGGCGCTGGGGGTGGTGCTCGGGGTGATCGTGGCGGTGATGCGCATGTCGCAGAACCCGCTGCTGCGCTATGTGGCTCAGGGTTACACCTGGCTGTTTCGCGGTACACCGCTGATCCTGCAATTGCTGCTGTGGTTCAACCTGGCGTTGATCTTCCCGACTCTGGGCATTCCCGGTTTGTTCGAATTCAAGACCGTTGAAGTGATCACGCCGTTTGCCGCCGCGCTGCTGGGCCTGGGCATCAATCAGGGTGCCTACACAGCCGAAGTGGTGCGTGCCGGTCTGCTGTCAGTGGACAGCGGCCAGTACGAAGCTGCCAAGTCCATCGGCATGCCGCGTCTGCAAGCATTGCGCCGGATCATCCTGCCGCAGGCCATGCGGATCATCATCCCGCCGGTCAGCAACGAGTTCATCGGCATGGTGAAAATGACCAGTCTGGCCAGCGTCATTCAGTATTCGGAGCTGCTGCACAACGCACAGAACATTTACTACGCCAACGCCCGCGTCATGGAGCTGCTGATCGTGGCCGGCATCTGGTATCTGGCGGTCGTGACCATCCTGACACTGGGTCAGAGCCGACTGGAAAAACGCTTCGCCCGCGGCGCTGGCAAACGTAACTGAGCCCCAGGAGGCGCAATCATGTTGAACATCGTCAAAGCAGTAGACGTCAACAAGTTCTTCGGCGACTTCCAGGCGCTCAAGAACGTGAATCTGGAAATCCCTCACGGCGAAGTGCTGTGCATTATCGGCCCGTCAGGCTCCGGCAAAAGCACCCTGCTGCGTTGCATCAACCAGCTGGAGAAAGTCGACAGCGGCGGGCTGTGGGTCGATGAAGAAATCCTCGGCTACCGCACCGACGGCCATAAGCTGGTGGAGCTGAGCGACGTACAGATCGCAAAGCAACGGCTCAAGACCGGCATGGTGTTTCAGCGCTTCAACCTGTTCGCGCACATGACCGTGCTGGAAAACATCATCGAAGGGCCGTCGCAGGTGCTGCGTCAACCCGTTGAAGATTGCCGGGAACTGGCCATGGAACTGCTCAAGCGCGTAGGCCTGGAAGCCAAGGCCAATGCTTATCCCATCGAGCTTTCAGGTGGTCAGCAACAACGTGTTGCCATCGCTCGGGCCTTGGCCATGCGTCCCAAGCTGATGCTGTTCGATGAGCCGACGTCGGCCCTCGATCCCGAGCTGGTCGGCGAAGTGCTGTCGGTCATGCGTGACCTGGCCAAGAGCGGCATGACCATGATTGTGGTCACTCACGAACTGGGGTTTGCCCGGGAAGTGGCCAACCGCGTGGTGTTCATGGATGCGGGGCAAATCATAGAGACGGGGGCACCCGAAGACGTGCTGATGAACCCGCGCAACCCACGCACCCAGGATTTTATTGCTGCCGTTTTGAACTGAACTCAAACCCTTGCTGAGGATGTCCGATTTGAAAACTTTCGCGCTTACCGCTACCGCCGTACTGTCCGCCCTGATTTCGGTTTCGAGCTGGGCAGCCGACACTCACGTGTTGCCAAAATCCATCAAGGACAAGGGCTACATTACCGCCGGTATCGCTCCGAACTATCCGCCGATGGACTTCAAGGATCCTGCAACCGGCAAACTGACCGGCGTCGATTACGACCTGGGCACCGAGATCGCCAAGCGTCTGGGTGTCGAGATCAAGTGGCAGGAAACCGCTTTCGAACAAATGGTCAGCGGTCTGGCCACCAACCGTATCGACATCGTGCTGTCGGGCATGACCGACACGCCTGAGCGCCAGCAGACTGTAGACTTCGTTGACTACTTCAGCACCGGCCCGCAGTTCTACACCCTCGAATCCCAGAAGGATTTGAAGACCACCGCTGATATGTGCGGCAAGAAAATCGGCACCAGCCGTCGCACCACGTTCCCGGTGGAAATCGCCAAGTGGAGCGAAGTGAACTGCGTGGCCATCGGCAAACCGGCCATCACTGTCGTCGGCACCGAAGGCAGCGCCGATGCCCGTGCGCAACTACGCCAGTCGCGACTGGACGCCGCCGTGCAAGGCAGCGAAACCCTGCCGTACATTCAGGGCCAGGAGCCAGGCGTGTTCAAGGTCATCGGTGAGCCATTGTCGCGTCAGTTGACCGGCCTGGGCGTTGCCAAGCACAACGCCGAGTTGAGCACCGCGATCATCGCCACCCTCAACGACATGATCAAAGACGGTACTTACGAGCAGATCCTCGGCAAGTGGCAGCTCAAGAATGGCGCACTCGAACAAGCTGTCTTGAACGGCGCCAAGTAAGCGCCATTGCACTCGCCCAGGGACCGGGCGGGTGATATTCACACAGGCGGAGACTCCCCATGTTTGCCTCTAACGATCTGCGCTGGCCAAACAACGCCCGCGCCAGCGTCGCCCTGGCCTTCGATCTGGATGGCCCGACCGGTGCAGCCATGCTCGACGGCTCGATCTGGCAGAAACCGGAATACTTCACCTTCGGCAGCTACGGCCCCTATCGCGCATTGCCACGTCTGCTGGACATGCTCAAAGCCCACGCGACACCGGCGACTTTTTTCGTCCCGTCCTGGGTCGTGGAGAACTGGCCCAGACAATGCCAGGCAATCATCGAACACGGCCACGAAGTGGCTTATCACGGTTATCGTCATGAATCGTTTTTCGCCCTGGACCTGCAAGCCCAGCGCGACGTCATGAAGATCAGCGCCGACATTTTCAAGCGCTATCTGGGCATCACTGCCACAGGTTTCCGCACGCCTTCAGGCGATTGGCACAAAGAAACACCCGCCTTGCTCATGGATTGCGGTGTGACCTACTCCAGCAGCATGCGCGGCGATGACCGCCCGTACTTCATCGAAGTGCCCGGCCAGCCAAACGGACTGGTGGAAATCCCCGGCCGCTGGGAACTGGATGACTACGCCTCGCTGGCCTACACCCGTGCGCCGAATTACCCGGCCGGGCTCGACCGCATCGCCAGTTACGACCAGACGCTGGACAATTGGTGTCGCGAGTTCGACGGCACCTATCGCGAAGGTCTGTGCATGACCACGCTGTTCCATCCCAAGATCAGCGGCAAGCCGGGGCGCATCGGTATTCTTGAGAGATTTCTGGAGCACATGCACGGCCACCCGGACGTCTGGTTTGCGACCTGCGACGACGTCGCCAACTTCTGGCTCAAGGAGCATCGGCATGACTGAATCCAGATCCGTCTGGCCCGCGCCTTATCGTTGCGCAGTGGTCATCACATTTGATTACAACGACATTCACGGCATCCTGACTCAGGTTCCAGCGATTGCCGGGCGCGATAAGAGCCTGTCGGTCTGGCGCTACGGCACGACACGCGGTGTGCAGCGGGTACTGCAGATTCTTGCGGATCAGAACCTGCCATCGACCTGGTGCATCCCCGGTATCGTCGCCGAGGAGAACCCACAAGTGATTCAGGCCATTCATGCAGCAGGCCACGAAATCGCCTGTGCGGGCTATCGCCATGAAGATTTTTCACAACTCGATCTTGCCGGGCAACACGCGTCTCTGAAGCAAGGCTGCCAGGTGATTGCCGAGATGACAGGTCAGCGTCCCAGCGGCTTTCGTGCGCCCGCAGGCAGTTATGCGCCGGGCTTCGTTGATGCAATGCGTGCGGAAGGTATCGCATGGTCCTCATCGTGGTCTGGCGATGACCTGCCTTATTTGCATCCAGCGACGCAGATTGATTCGGCACCTTTGGTTGAGCTGCCACTGCATTGCGAACTGGAGGACGAGCCGTACTTCGCCTTCAACCTGGCGCCTGCGGTGCCGGTCAGCCAGGCGCGCATTGGTTCCAGCGCCGAGGTGTTGAAAAACTGGCAGCACGACTTTAATGGCTTCCATCGTTTCGGCCTGTGCTACGTGTTGCGACTGCATCCCGAAACCCTCGGCACCGTCGGCCGAAGTGGTTTGTTGCTAGAGCTGCTGAGCTGGCTCAAGGCGCAGCCGGATGTGTGGTTTGCCACCGCTGAGGAAGTTGCGGATTGGTGGAGTGGCAATCACAGCAAGGTGCCTGAGGATCACCCGGCGGCAGTGTTTGAGCGGCACAACAAAGTCCAGAACGCCTGACAATCTGACGCCTGACATTGATCCTGTAGGAGCTGCCGAAGGCTGCGAATGCGGTGGGTCAGGAAAAAGCCATCGCAGCCTTCGGCAGCTCCTACAGAAATCGCGGTAACGCCCATTTATGAGCCTCTCTTTATGACCAACGCCGTCGCAACCCTCAGCCAGTTCATCTGCCGTACCTCATTCGATGAGCTGCCCGAAGCGCTGGTCGTCAAAGCCAAGCAGCATCTGCTCGACACCCTGGGCGCAGCGTTGGCCGGGTCGCAAGCTCCGCTGACCCAGAATGCGCTGCGCGCTATGAATGCCAGCGAGGCTGAAGGCGCATCGGTGATCTGGGGTGCCGACTATGGG
Source organism: Pseudomonas syringae group sp. J309-1 (assembly GCF_032582135.1). Lineage (NCBI taxonomy): Bacteria > Pseudomonadati > Pseudomonadota > Gammaproteobacteria > Pseudomonadales > Pseudomonadaceae > Pseudomonas > Pseudomonas syringae group sp. J309-1. The sequence continues at coordinate 104,345 of NZ_JAWHNU010000015.1, forward strand.
TTGTCAGCGCGAAACGCAGCGCTGATCAATGGCATCGCCGCCCACGCGCTGGAGCTGGATGACGCTGGTGGCTGCGATCACTCCGGCGCGGTCGTCGTCCCGGCCATGCTCGCGGTATTGCCCTTGTGCGAGCCAATGCCCGATGGCCAGGAACTGCTCACGGCCATGGTGCTCGGTTACGACGTGGCGCGCCGGGTGCTGGAGGCCTGTGGCGGGTATTCACCACATAACGAAGCAGGTTGGCATTCCACAGGCACGTGCGGGGTATTTGGCGCGGCTGCTGCCTGCGCTCGATTGCTCAAACTTGATGAACAGCAGACGGGCTCGGCACTGGGTCTGGCGGCCAGCATGAGTGGCGGCTTGTGGGCATTCATCCACGACGGCGCCGACAGCAAAAAGCTCCATGCCGGACGCCCCGCCGAAGGTGGTGTGCTGGCTGCGTTGCTGGCGCGTGAAGGCATTACCGGGCCGACACAGGTGTTCGACGACGTATGGGGCGGATTTCTGCGCACACTCGCCCGCGACACGGCCCAGCCTCCGGCGCTGACCGATGATCTGGGCGTGGTCTGGAAACTGGCGCGTTGCTCGATCAAACCCTATGCGGCGTGCCGGGGTACTCACTCGGCCATCGATGCCATTGGCCAACTGTTGAACGAAATGCAGATCAACGCCGATCACGTCGCGTCCATTCAGGTCAACGCCAGCGCCTTTCTGGTGGACATGTGCGCGGGCATCGACACGAAGACCCTGGCCGCTGCGCAAATGAGCTTGCCCTATGCCCTCGCAGTGCGCTGCTTGCTGGGTCACGCGGGGCTGGATGCGTACGAAGAGATAAACCGCACGTCACCTGCCGTGAAGGGGTTCATGCAGAAGATACAGATGCAGGTCGATGAATCCCTCGCACCGCTGGATGAGCCGTATGTCACGCTTGTCAGCGAAGATGGACGCAGCGCCACCCTGCAAATAAAAACCCCATTGGGCGGCCCGCTGAACCCGATCGGCGACGGCGAACTCTGGTCGAAATACAGCTCGCTGGCCAACCGCGCCCTGCCCGCCATGCAGGCCGAACATCTGGGAGAACTGTGTATGAACCTGCAGCACATCACTGATCTGCAGGAGATGCTGGACCTGTTGCGCAGCCCCTAAGCGCAAAGGCTAAGCCCAAAAATGTGACGCTGAAATGCAATCCAATGTGGGAGCAGAGCTTGCTCGCGATAAGGCTGGACGCCGTTCACTTTAGATCGCATCCAGCCTTATCGCG
>NZ_JAWHNU010000016.1:0-39258 GCF_032582135.1 Pseudomonas syringae group sp. J309-1
CGTGGAACTGCTCGCCGGTGTCGCCCAGCTAAGCGCGATACCCATCTTGAAGTCGGTGGGGTTTATGGAGCGCTTACTGTTCAACTTTCAATCTGATGCCAGCCTCTTGGCTTGGCGGTGCCAAGTGCGTCGTGCCGTCTTGGGAGCGCCTGGACCTCGAACATTACGAAACGTCAAAATCTAAAAGCTTAAGATCAAAAGCTTTATTTTTGATAATTTTCTTGTTGGATTTCAGTTTTTCTTTAATGCCATCTTTTAATATCGACGGATCACAGGCGACAGCGCAGTGAATAAATGCAGCAGGGTAGGAATAGTCTCTCGGCGCGTATAAAACATCATCAATAGTACGCTCCTTCGGCAATACGCAGCCGACGATCAAAGGGATATAATATTCCTCCAGCCTGTTACGAATATGCTTACACACGTCACTCGCCTGCTCAGGGCGAGGAACAGCTATATCGCCGTCAATTTTGGGACTAAATTTTTTATCTTGTTTTGCTGAGGAAATAAAGGAGAAACACGCCTCACTGCCCAGGTTACTTTTGTAAGGCACCTCTATTTTGGACATACCGTCAAAAATGGGCCCTCCAAAGACACGCCCAAGCAGAATAAATGAGTGTGAGCTCATCAGATACTGAAAATAAAACTCCGCAACAAGCTTCTTTTCAAAGCGAAATTTCAAACCTCTTTTAACTGCCTTAACTACCAAGTCCTCGCACTCGATAAGTTTGAGCTCCTTTTGCAATTCGGCTTCAAAAAAAATACGATTTTCCTTACCCATGAATCACTCCCGCATCAAGCACATGTTTTAAACATCTTTACCAACGAACGTCTTGAGCTAAACCTCCACGACAGATCGTTCCATTTCCAGATCATAATACGAAATCCTGGCTTGATGCAGCATCAATGCTTCTGCGATTTCAGACCTCGTTCAACGGGTTCAACATGAGCGTCTACGTGGAGTCCAAGCCCGGCGCCTCGCTTAAGATAATATCTCAAGCCCCTTCGAATAAATCGTATGCTTTTTCCTGGAGAGCTATTCCGATATCTTCATATCGCTTGATCTCATCCTCGCTATAGAACCCTTCGGCAACACTGAACCCAGCATATATATCTACAAAAGCAAGCGCCAGGTTCTTGGGAACCGTGTCCTGTTCTCTGTAATGTCTGATTAAAAAATCAATCGCCAAGAACAGTTCATTGACTTCTTCTTCAGTTACACGGTGTCTGGTACGGATCTTCACCGGAATGGCGTGTTCTCCGAGCAGGCTTGCGCAAACCAATTCAACGGCGATCTTCGCGTCCATCTATCAAACCTCCTCCAAAAATTCTGGTGACGCCCCTACGCACTGCAGAATCAACCTGTAAAATTCACTAAAATCAGAAGCAATGAAAAACAGGTTTCCGCAATCCGCTACCTCAGCAACGTCAAAATCGTTTTTACTATCGGAATCATGAAGATGAGTACGATCCCAGTAGTAAATCCCTCGACGAACTCCCTCACTCTCCTCGACCATCACGTAAGGATTTCCTCCACCATCCTCACCGATAACCAGTGCGTTTTTTAGAAAACCAACCTCGCCGACGAATTCGTTATTGAACTGTATGAGATCATTACATTCATCGAGCGGCAGCAAGCCAAAAAACCTGTCAAAACTTACTGCACATTCATCAACAGCGGTCAAAGGTATCTGCGCGTAGTCAGGCGCTGACAGATAACAGCCGTTCATTTCTATCAGAAAATCCCTGTAATCGGCTGGCAAGGATCTATTAAGTTCTGATTGTATGTAATCGAGGTCAGCTTTCTGCAGACCCCTTCTATAAACTATAGGCATATCTATATCAATCCTGACAGCTAGATTTTAGGTTCCTCACTCCGGCTTACCGAAAAACTGCTCGAGATAACTGTTAACGAGATCATACCCGGCGACGCCTAAAACATTGAAGTCCTTGTATCGGGAAGGCTCTAACATTTCGAGAAACTCATCGTCGAGGTATAATGCACCCGCATCTCTAAAATATTTTAATTTCGTTTTCTCGGCGTTAAGCGGGATATTTCCGACGATTTTCCACTTCCCTTTTTTAAGGTTTTCAACAGACGTGAATATGAGGTTTTCCGCGCCCCTGGAATTCTTGAAGTAGAGAAACTCTTTGTCCAGTACATCAACATTGCCATCATCATTAGTTACGCTCAAAACCCCAAAAGAGAACACTCTTTTGAAACGGTCCCGGAATGCGCATATTATTTGACAAACAGCGAATCCTCCAGAGGTGACTGGAACCAGAAAGACATCACCTGAGTTATACTTCACCACGATGGTTCTCCGTTGATAGTCACTGAATCAGTCAATACAAAACCTTATGCAAGTTATAACAGTACGCCCTATAGAAAATCAACCTCGCCGACAGACTCATTATTGAGCTGTATTAAATCATGACATTCCTGGAGGGGCAGCAAGCCAGAAAACCAGTCAAACCTTACTGCCCTCTAATCAACGGCTGCCATGTAGATTTATGCTTCTGACTTCGACTGATCAAAAAATTGCTCAAGATGACTGTTAACCAGTTCATACCCAGCCACCGCCAACACATTGAAGTCTTTGTACCTGGGAAACTCTAACATTTCCAGAAACTCATCGTCGAAATATAATGCGCCCGCATTTCTAAAATATTTCAACTTGGTTTTCTCGGCGTTGAGCGGGATATTTCCGACGATTTTCCACTTTCCTTTTTTAAGGTATTCAACAGAAGTGAATATGATATTTTCTGCGCGCCTGAAATTCTTGAAATAGAGGAACTCCTTGTCCATTATATCAACATTGTTATCATCATTAGTCACGCTCAAAACCCCAAAAGAGAACACTCTTTTGAAACGGTCCCGGAATGCGCATATTATTTGACAAACAGCGAATCCTCCAGAGGTGACTGGAATTAGAAAGATATCCCCTGAATTATATTTCACCACGATGATTCTCCATTGATAGTCACTGACTCAGTCAATACAGAGCCTAAGGTAACTTGGGTCTTTTTTTTATTTGCTCTGGCCTCCATGCCAGTAAAGCCCCTGACTGCCCACAAGACTTATTCACCTCCAGCAAATTGTTCTCCGGCACTGTCCAGCGTATTTTTTCGGAAATATTCATCAACGTACCCCGCTCCGGATTCATAGCGATCCATTCAGGTAGAGGAGTATTATCGACGCATATCGACATATGGTTCTTATTTAAATAATTTACCGGATAAACCATTCTAAGCTTTGTTTTTTCATAAGTGCGTTCACCTTCATACAACCCAGGCGTAACGTGAGAAAAAGCCACTGGACTCTCAAAAGGAAATAACGTCTTCATGTTTGTGCCGCGAGCGTACCACACGGCGTCCGAGACTTTCTCTACGTTATAAATAATCGCGTACGTGAAATTCACCTGCTGTGCTATCTCATCTACAAAGCAGGTGAATTTATCTTGAGCAGCTTCAAAGCACTCTTCCGACTGCGCGTCTATGCAGAAAAAATTACCGAAGCTTTCGGTTGTGTAACCGAAGGAGCTGAACCAAGGGTCACTATCCCCTGCTTCACTGTATATTCTGAAATCGTTTGCTTCCCCGACAGTCAGCGCCGTTCTGAGCTCATCAGGTTCCACCTCTACGAGGTCTAGACTCTCTCCATCTGCTGTTCTTTGTGGGGCGATTCTTTTATGAAATGCCGCTGCCGTGACAGGATAGTTCAGCTTCTCAAAAAACCGCTGGACCACTTCAAACACTGCAACCGGGCTGACATCATCCACCCCGTAAATAGCCAATCCTATACTCATATATTTGCCTACAGCGTTGATGTGGGCGTCCAGAATATGTTCTACAGCACACTCATAGTTTTAGAAATCATCCCATCGCGCGTACTGATAGTGCTCGTCTATCATTTTAAAGCTCAAGCCTGAAATGCTTTTTCTGATGCATTCATCACGAAACTCAGTCGAGCATGCTACCTCGGCTATTTCATTAAAGTAGAAAAGGTGTGATTCCACGTCATCTGACACTTCCAATTTGTCTATACGCTCGTAGACAGGGCTGATTGATTTGCTACCATCGATCTTGGGGTTTTCATCAAGGGTGAACACCGATTTTTTCGTGTTCATTGCATTTACTCTTTCAGAAGGAACAAAGAAAAAGTACGCTTCACCACAAGCCGTTCCTTGAAGATCAATATCAACAGGGCGACTGATATAAGAACATGCAAGCTGGTCGCAAATTCTCAGAAAGCTTTTAGATGCCAAAAAATGATCCGGCAACCAATCGGCAGTTAGTGTTGGAGTATCAGCCATTACGCGATAGCGCGTACTCAAGGTGCTTTCTAAGGGATTCTCACTCGGGAAGTGAAATGCTGGGAGGTCAGGAACCCATTTACTATCAAAAAAATAGGGTGCACCCTCACCGTCGGGTTCATAGCTGACTATGTATAAATCTCTCATGTCAACATCCTCATAGCAATGGCCCCATCACGCCAGCTCAAAATAGAGTTCCAGGAAATCGTTAAAATTTTCCCATTGAGGCTTGAGCCGCCCCTCTCTGAAGTCCAAAAGCTCATTTCCCAAAGAAACACGAAGCACCTCTCCAGTGCTTCTATTATAAAAATAGCCACTTTCACCTTCGAAGCTATCCAGTGGTATATACGCCTGTGGAAGCCCTAAGGTTTCATGCGTGTCCTTCAACGCAAGATCAAAATCGGTATTTTTGGAAAACCAGCACACCTGATATATTTCCTTTCCATGCTGCATGAAGGTCGGACCGTCTTCAACATGCAGATAGAACTGAGCAAAGTCTGATGACGGATCAACACCCAGCTTTTCCAGCTCTACCTTATAATCTGCGCTGGCATCGTCATACCACCAACCTTGAATCTTGAAAAAGCTTATCAACTTGTCAGATATCATTGTCTTTACCTACCGCAGCCCGAAAGCTTGAGACTTCCAAATCCTTTATTAGTTTCTATTTGACACACTTTTCATGGAAAACTCATCACCGTCGTCGAATACAAACCCATTAACAGGGTGGATCGATTTCGTATAGAAGAATACCTACCATGGGCGTCAGGCCTAAGACAACCGATCTATAAACTCCACACCACGAATCTTGTTAAGCTCGCACAACTCCCTTACTCGCGCAGAGACCAACACAACCGTAAAATCCTCTTCAGCTCGGAAAACATCCACGACCAAGTCAACATCATCTCTCAGCACGATCTCAGTGTAAATTTTAGGGCCATCTGGCAGATAGCTTGTAAGTGGTTCGCTTTTGGATTTCTCGTTATCAAATACGCCATGCCTTGAAGTAACATTGAAAACTTTATAACCTTCATATTTCTTGCACGCTACATATACTGTTGCGTCAAGAAATTGAATACCCGAGACGTTGGCCTTTAATAATAACTGATGAAATCTAGGGCTAATGAAATTAGGTCCATCACTGAAGAAAAAATCATATTTAAGGAGCGCATCAATACTGACTTTTGAAGTTAGCGCAAACTCGATCTTCAATTCCTCCGTTATCTCCATCCCCCTTTCCAAGGAGATCGAATCCTGACCTGTCAAAATCTTGTGCTTAAACCAATATCGCTCAGGATAAGACTGAAATATTTTTAAAATAGAAATTTTAGACACACGCCCATCCCACCATACAGAATAAAGTTAATACAACCGTATCAAAACACTGATCAGACTTGGGACTAGCATCAAAGACCTCAGCCTTATCTTATTTTGTTTTTTCAACTAAAGCGCTTAAGATAATCACCAAACCAAAACTCTACCGCCTCCTCATTAACCCCATATATGCCTTTCCAAAAATCCACAGGATAACTCCAATCTGTTGAGTGAGACTTCCTCGGTGCAAGCCCCAGATATGTCCATTTGTGGATCAAACCTTTATGGTCTGGGCTTTCCAAAACTCCAATATGACCTAACAAATCCAGCAACCCTCTGCAGAGCTCCTTATTCAACATGGAGCCAGGTATATTCCTGATTTTTTTCTCCAGTGTCACTGGCTTTTCTTCAGGGTCCGACTGCCTGATAACCGTTAACATTTTTTGTAAGAACTCAATAGATTCAACTTTTTCTGAGGGAGCTTTGTTATGCTCTCTTAACGAAAAATACAACTGCTCAGGGTTTCCGTTAATAGTCGCCCCTAAACTGTGTCGACCCAGACTCCAAAGAGTAAAGTTTCTTGATCTTTCCTTGATTAAACCGCAGATTTTACACTGAAAATGTTCAGTCGACTGGAAGGTATGCATTGGAAAGTTAAACGCAACAGCGTAGGCCGAAATCGCAGCTCTTTTTTCTGGCTGGCCTTTCTCAAGCCCCACAAGAAAAGACTCGACAACGCTTTCTTTCGTTATTTTTTGCTTTTCCTGGAAAAGCCTTTCTATCAATTCGTCATGTTCGATTTCTTCTGCTGGAAAAATCATATTATTTTCAAGCAGGATGTCCATTGAATCAGGATAACGAAACGCTCCTGTAGAGGCGCTGCGATAGTAGTCCTTTACCGCTTTCTCCAACTTTTTATTCATGACATCTCCAGGCAGGTTGCAGAGCCAATAGTGGTGCGCCTTTTACATAGCTGGCAATGATCTTCACTCACGCTTTTCTCCAATGCAGGCCCTGTCCGTAAAGTATTATCGCAAGCACCACGCAGCACAAGCCAATGAGACCATCGCCGCGAAACGTGTTGCGAGCCTGTCGAATTTGCCAATTCTAAAAACCCGGAAGCCCGCAACTAGGCGGGCTTCAGGACATTTTTCGCTAGACCCGGCGTCGAGGTCAGTCAGGCGGCAAGGTCAGGAATGATCACCTCTTCTCAAGGCCCCGTACGCACACCTTTCTCCTGTGCTTCCTTTACAAGCCGCTCACGGTCTTCAGGAAGCAGCATCCGCCCTTCAACCAGCGAGTCTGCTGCTTTACTCACCGCAGACACATAAGCCTCCTTGGTGGGGTAGCGCTCCTCCAGGGAAAGGCGAGGGTCTCCGGCCACGATTCGCTCTTCCTTCGTCGCGGCAAATGGGAGGAAGCCGCCTTGGAAGTTGCAAAAGCCACCATCAAAAAACTCAGACCGGAAGGTGTTCCACCCCGTGTAAGTCCCGATGGGAGCCCCCAGATACACATCCCGAACGCCACCCACATCAATTCCGTCTGAATCTACTTGCGGCACCAGGATGCCGTAACTACCAACACCCGGTTGCGGCGGCTCGCTGGTGAGAATGCCAGAGCTGTCTTCTGGACGATAATCCGGACCAAAATCAAGCACCTGCAGGCTATTGACAGCACCGGTGTAGCGGAGCGCCGGGCGCGGAACGCCACCATAATTGGTCGCGGGGATGAGCGGGAAACTGACTCTGTCCGCCGGCACGAGGGTGCCGCTTGCCACAGAAGGTTTTATCGAAGCGGGTGGCGTTGTCTCATCATGAACCCAACCAACGAGGTTGATGAACGCTGCGCGCATTGTCCAGATGTGTGGATTGGGATTTGATTGAACCTGGCAAAGTCCAAAGGGTGGGTTAGCCGGGAGTGGCAAAGACGGCGGTGCATGCTGCGTACTTGCCATAATAAAAGTGCGGACGTTTTCCGGTTCATGGGCATCGCGCAAGCCGAGTGGATCGGTAAGACCGAGCGACTGGCGTCCCTCCCAAAGCTCAAGGGCCGTTGCCATGTGGAATATGCGAGGGCAAGTATTGTTATCGCTGCAGCGATCCAGCAAACCTTGCGAGCGCCCGGTAATTGGATCGGTCTCCCGCCCATAGGTAAACGGAAAGTCGTAAGCAGGATAGTCGTGATCCACCTGCTGGCCCCAAGCCCGACCTGGCTGAGCAAACCGGATGTTGAGAGGCATCAGGCCCCCACCAATATGCGGCATCGCACCATCATAGACCTGATGACCTTCCTCGCTGCGGTTGAAACCCAGCGCGATCATGCTGCGGATGAATCGCCCGGCTTGTGACGAGCCCGTGATAATCGACTTGACGTTATGTCCGTGCACTACAGGGTTGGGCACACCTGCATCGTCATGCTCAGCCTGCTGGAAAAACGCACCGACATCCCGCGCTATAGCAAAACCAATACCCATTACCGCAGGTTCCTTGGCCCGGTAAATCAACTCGTAAAGCTTGCCAGGCTGAAAACCGGCGGATAGGCAAATCCGGGTTTCATTCGGCGTTTTGCAATCACCAAAACTCCAGTCACTCGCTGGAATCTCCTGCCTGGGCGCATTTGCCCGCGAACGCACCGTCAACGTCGGGCGAAAGCCATTCGCGAGCGCTTTGGTATTGTCGGTTTCAACAGTTTTGTAGCTTGTATGAGGAGGCGTGGAGGTAAACCAACCTGCGGACAGGTTAAGGCTGACGGTCGGTGAGAGCGTGGTCAACTCACTGCGCACCACACCTGTTACGGGCGACCCATCCGTATTTATGGCCGTCGGTAATTGCACCATCATGCGGTTGTCACCTGGGGCAACGTCCCCCTGCCAGGCAAACGAGATCACCGTCGTACCCAGCCGTTGTAGAAAACCGTCCCCAGCGACTTCGATGTTGTTGACCGCTGCTGGGTTACCCCGCATATCAGCATTGAACAATAACATCGCCCGCTTGGAGCCTCGATTTGGCACATCAAACAGAAGAGTGTCATTCGATTTAGCCACGTCAGCGGGACGCAGAATTGCAACATCAGTCGTATATTCAACCATTCCACGGCTGTTGCGTGGTGCAAGTTCGATGTCCTGAATAATCTTGTTTCCCGAAGCTCCCGGGTCTAACTCACCATAAGCGCGCGCAAAGACGCGCTCGTAAGCCCCGGCTTTCCCAAAGCTTTCGCCTCCGAAAGCGGGTTCGGTCCGCAGGATCTCCAGTTTTGTAATACGGGCTTGGGCTGGTGCCGCAACGATCATCATGGCGCTTGCGAAGGCTGCTGCATGAAATAGGCGATTCATCTGTACCCCCAGATTTTTATTTTTTTATATCAACGTGGCAGTCATGGATCCATGCCCTTCCCTGCTAAGTCGACATGGTATCGACCGTCGAAAGTAGCGATTAGCACAGTCAATGTAGACACCATGAAATATAACATTCCAATCATGACTGATGCTTGCTCGCCTACCATCAGATACGCCTTTCAACTGGCAAGCCTCATGACTACCTCTCAACGTTCGACCAACCTAAACACAGGTCGGGTTGGTAATTCGTGCTGAAATTCAGCTAGTATTCTGACCTAAATTTTATGCAGTGATTAATTTTTTTGAGTACAACATTATGTCATACTTCATAGTAACTGCTTTTTCCATAAACATGAGACTAGAGTTATGGCATACGGATTAATAACTGACTTCATTTATGATTTGGGAGAAGGTGTCGGAGAGTTCCTGACAGATGATGAGAAGGCGCAGTTTACGCCTTTGGGCCTAGACCAAATAGTTAAGAGCTACATCGATGAACGCAACCTGCTTAATGTATTTTTCCTAAAAGCACAAATAAAGAAATATATTAAAAATCACACAACCCCGGAAGGTCTGGAATATGTAGACCCTCCGTTCGGGCAGGAAACATCTTTCATTGAAGATTATTTCGAGGGGGATCTGTATGTATTCCTAACGAATGTTTTAAACTTGCTTGATAAAGAATACAAAGTTCGCTCACAAAACTTTTTGTCAAAATTTACAAGGCGGGATTGAAAGAGTATTGCACAGTGGCATTCAGTTCTTAACCACATTTGCAGAATTAATACTCTCGACACCATGCTGGCATCACTAGTGCCGAACATGGTATCGCGGCACTTCACTGCTGATTCCTACCATGCGCACCATGAAAAACGCCATTGATGAAACAGTAAAATCACTATCCAATCTTATTTTTAACAAAAATCAGATAGTTACTAAAAAACTTACTCCCACTCTATTATCAAGAGGCCCGCTCAGATCATTAATTTATTACTACCTGTGCGTATGCAACGCCAATCTCATCATCTGTGAGTACTTTCATTCTGGCCTTCCGTGCTTGATGATATCCAGCTACCGACAGAGCGCTGCTACGAACACAATACGGCTCTTTCAATAGCGACAGTAAGCCATTATCGCGAGCAAAAAAAACCGGCAAAAGCCGGTTTTTTCATGCAGCGCTGTAGGGGTCACTCCCACTCAATAGTCGCAGGCGGCTTGCTCGACACATCGTAGGTCACACGAGAAATGCCTTCGATCTCGTTGATGATCCGGCCGCTGACGGTTTCCAGCAGCTCGTAAGGCAGGTGCGCCCAACGTGCGGTCATGAAGTCGATGGTTTCTACGGCCCGCAGTGCAACGACCCACGCGTAACGACGGCCATCGCCTACAACGCCAACCGATTTGACTGGCTGGAACACCACGAACGCCTGGCTGACTTTGTGGTACCAGTCGGCTTTACGCAGTTCTTCGATGAAGATGTGGTCAGCGCGACGCAGCAGGTCGGCGTATTCCTTTTTCACTTCACCGAGGATCCGCACGCCGAGGCCCGGGCCCGGGAATGGGTGACGGTAAACCATGTCGTATGGCAGACCCAGTTCGAGGCCGAGGCGACGTACTTCGTCCTTGAACAGTTCACGCAGTGGCTCGACCAGCTTGAGGTTCATTTCTTCCGGCAGGCCGCCCACGTTGTGGTGCGACTTGATCACGTGAGCCTTGCCGCTCTTGGCGCCAGCCGACTCGATCACGTCCGGGTAGATGGTGCCCTGAGCCAGGTACTTGATGTTGTCCAGCTTGCAGGATTCGGCATCGAACACGTCGATGAAGGTACGGCCGATGATCTTGCGCTTCTTCTCCGGGTCGCTTTCGCCAGCCAGATTGTTCAGGAACTGATCTTCAGCGTTGGCACGGATAACCTTGACGCCCATGTTCTCGGCGAACATGGCCATGACCTGCTCGCCTTCGTGCAAACGCAACAAGCCGTTGTCGACGAATACGCAAGTCAACTGGTCGCCGATAGCCTTGTGCAGCAACGCAGCCACAACAGAGGAGTCAACGCCGCCTGAAAGACCCAGCAATACGTTGTCAGTACCGACCTGAGCGCGAACCTGAGCGATAGCGTCTTCAGCAATCTTCGAAGGGGTCCACAGCGCTTCACAGCCACAGATGTCGAGGATGAAACGCGACAGGATGCGACCGCCCTGCTTGGTGTGGGTCACTTCCGGGTGGAACTGCACGCCGTAGTAACCGCGAGCGTCGTCAGCCATACCGGCAATCGGGCAGCTCGGGGTGCTGGCCAGAATGTGGAAGTCTTCAGGCAGTTTGGTGACCTTGTCACCGTGACTCATCCATACGTCGAGGCCAAACAGGCCATCGGCATCGATATGGTCTTCGATGCCATCGAGCAGACGGCTTTTGCCGACTACGTCAACGCGCGCGTAGCCGAACTCGCGCAGCTCAGAACCTGCAACCTTGCCGCCCAACTGCTCGGCCATGGTCTGCATGCCGTAGCAGATACCGAAAACCGGCACGCCCAGGTCAAATACCGCTTGCGGGCAGCGCGGGCTGTCGGCTTCGTGTACGGACTCGGGGCCGCCGGCGAGGATCACGCCTTTTGGAGCGAATTCGCGAATCGCTTCGTCGTCCATGTCGAACGGGTGCAGTTCGCAGTAAACGCCGATTTCACGCACGCGACGGGCGATCAACTGGGTGTACTGGGAACCGAAGTCGAGGATCAGGATACGGTGGGCGTGAATGTCGAGGGACATGGAAAAGGCTCTGAAGAGCAGCTGCGAGCTTCAAGCCGCAAGCTGCAAGCTAATCGGGATGTATGCGATGGCTGTGTCACCACAGCCATCGCTTGCAGCTAGAAGCTTGGAGCTTATAGCTAGTCGGCTTTAGCCGACCCTATAGTTCGGCGCTTCCTTGGTGATCTGCACGTCATGGACGTGGGATTCAGCCATACCGGCACCGGTGATACGCACGAATTCAGGCTTGGTACGCATCTCTTCGATGTCAGCGCTGCCGGTGTAACCCATGGAGGAACGCAGGCCGCCCATCAGCTGATGGATGATTGCAGCCAGCGAGCCCTTGTAGGCAACACGGCCTTCAATACCTTCCGGCACCAGCTTCTCGGCACCTTCGGACGAATCCTGGAAGTAACGGTCGGACGAGCCCTGAGCCTGAGACATGGCACCCAGCGAACCCATACCGCGGTAAGCCTTGTAGGAGCGACCCTGGAACAGTTCGATTTCGCCTGGCGCTTCTTCAGTACCGGCAAACATCGAGCCCATCATCACGCAGGAAGCACCGGCCACGATGGCCTTGGACAGGTCACCGGAGAAACGGATACCGCCGTCGGCGATCAATGGAACGCCAGTGCCCTCAAGAGCCGCGCATACGTTGGCGATGGCGCTGATTTGCGGCACGCCGACACCGGCAACGATACGCGTGGTGCAGATCGAGCCCGGGCCGATACCGACCTTGACCGCATCAGCGCCAGCGGCAACCAGTGCCTTGGCAGCAGCGCCGGTAGCGATGTTGCCGCCGATGACCTGCACTTCCGGGAAGTTCTCTTTGACCCAGCGAACGCGATCGATCACACCTTTGGAGTGACCGTGAGCGGTGTCGACAACCACCACGTCAACGCCCGCAGCAACCAGTGCAGTCACACGCTCGCCGGTGTCTTTGCCGGTGCCGACAGCCGCGCCAACGCGCAGACGACCCTGGTCGTCCTTGCTGGCCAGCGGATAAGCCTTGGCTTTTTCGATGTCCTTGACGGTCATCATGCCCTTGAGCGCGAAATTGGCGTCGACGATCAGGACTTTTTCCAGACGGTGCTTGTGCAGCAGTTCGCGCACTTCGTTCTTGTCAGCGCCTTCGCGAACAGTGACCAGACGCTCTTTAGGCGTCATCACTTCGCGAACAGGAACGTCCAGACGATTTTCAAAGCGTACGTCGCGAGAGGTCACGATGCCGACCAGGTCGCCATTGTGCAGAACAGGTACGCCTGAGATGTTGTGCAGACGGGTCAGTTCGAACAGGTCACGAACCGTGGCGTCAGCCTCGATGGTGATCGGGTCTTTCACGACACCGGCTTCGAACTTCTTGACCTTGCGGACTTCGGCAGCTTGCTGCTCGATGGTCATGTTCTTGTGGATAATACCGATACCGCCTTCCTGAGCCATGGCAATCGCCAGTCGGGCTTCAGTCACGGTGTCCATGGCAGCGGAGACCAGCGGAATATTCAATTCGATGCCACGGGTCAAACGGGTTTTCAGACTGACTTCGTTAGGAAGTACCTCGGAATAACCGGGCACAAGGAGAATGTCGTCGAAAGTAAGTGCTTCTTGGCTGATACGCAGCATCGCGGGGGCTCCCGAGCGGGAAATTGGAAGCGCGCCATTATACCCAGACACCCCCGTCGGCTCAATGTAAACCTTAGGCAATTATCACAGAGCGTTATAGACGCACTTTGACGAAAGAAACGGGACGATCCAGACGTTCGGCGAAGTCATCCAGAAAGCTCTGTTTGAAGGGCGCGTCGAGCCAGTCATTAAAGATGAAGCCCAGGTTAGAAAAGCCGCACGGCTGCAGAAACAGAAAGCCATTAATGTCGTCTTCATGACGGCATTCCGGGCAGATGAAGTTATCGGTGTGACCTGGCATCCAGTCTTCAAGGCTGTCGAACAGCGCTTCGCCGATTTCCTTGCGGCACTCCGGGCAGCCGGCCTCTTCAGCGAAATCCTTGAGCGGGGTATAGATGCAGCGTTTGGTGACGATCTCCAGCCCATTGACCGGCTGACCGAATGGCAGAGCATCAGGGTTTTCGACGACTGCACGGGCGCCGGGCGCAATGGCGTAGGCCATTTTGTTATAGGTGCGCCCGCAAGTGGTCAGCTCCGGCTCGACGACATTGAGCTTGACCAGCCAGCGCAGAATCAGACGCGCCCGGGCTTCACGGCCGGGAAAACCGGAAATCTGCGGGACAATAATGCTTTGGCTCTTCATGGCGATCTTTTGCTGATGTGTGCGGGGGTTGGCAGCTTAATCCCCTAGCGGCTCAGGTCAAGTCGGTGTCAGTGACCAAGCAGCACAGGACCGCGTGACATCGAGATGGCGGTATATCAGGTAGACCGCCATCGCGGCCTCGCGGTGCTCGTGCGCTCCTGCAGAACGGGGGGCGCACCAGCTCCGCAAGGCCGCGATGGCGGCGTATCAGGCAGACATGTATTTCCCGTCGTGCGCTTGCTGCGCATTGCCTTTATCATGCCCACCATGATCAAAGACCCCTTCGCTAGACTCGGCCTCGACCGGGAAGTCCTTACTGTCAGCCAGCTCAACGGCCGTGCCCGGGTGTTGCTGGAGGATGTGTTCAGCAATATCTGGGTTGAAGGGGAAATCTCCAACCTTTCGCGCCCGGCATCCGGTCACGTGTACTTCACCTTGAAGGACTCCGGGGCTCAGGTGCGTTGTGCACTGTTCCGGCAAAGCGCCGCGCGGGTTCGTCAGGCACTGAAGGACGGCTTGCAGGTCAAGGTACGCGGCAAGGTTTCACTGTTTGAAGGTCGCGGCGACTATCAGTTGATTCTCGATACCGTAGAACCTGCGGGTGACGGCGCACTGCGCCTGGCTTTCGACGCTTTGAAAGAAAAACTCAGCGCCGAAGGACTGTTCAGCGCCGAGCGCAAAGTCGCCCTGCCCCTGCATCCGCAGCGCATCGGCATTATCAGTTCACCGACCGGCGCCGTGATCCGCGACATCATCAGCGTCTTCCAGCGTCGTGCGCCTCAGGTAGAGCTGACCCTGATCCCCACCGCAGTCCAGGGTCGCGAAGCCATCAATCAAATCGTTCGCGCTTTAAAGCTGGCGGATGCACGCGGTTTCGATGCGCTGATCCTCGCCCGCGGCGGAGGCTCGCTGGAAGACCTGTGGTGCTTCAACGAAGAGGCGGTCGCACGGGCCATCGACGCCTGTGTAACGCCCATCGTCAGCGCCGTCGGCCATGAAACCGATGTGTCCATCAGTGACTTTGTAGCGGATGTTCGCGCACCCACGCCTTCCGCTGCCGCTGAACTGCTGGCCCCCGACTCCAGCGACCTGCATCGCCGCGTCGACAACCTGCATCGTCGACTGGTCAGCCGCATAAAAGACAAGCTCATGCGTGAGCGACTGCGTCTGGAAGGCGTCTCCCGTCGTTTGCGGCATCCCGGCGAACGTCTGCGTCAGCAAGCGCAACGTCTGGATGATCTGGACATGCGCATGCGCCGGGCCTTCGAGCAGCAAACGCACAAGCGGCAAGTCAGGCTCGCTCATCTGGAAAGCCGTCTCGCGGCGCAGCATCCCGGCCGAACACTGGCATTTCTGCGCCAGCGTCTGGACGTGCTGGCTGAGCGCCTGCCGAAAGCCATGCGTGACACGCTGAAAACCCGCCGTCTGCAATTGCAAACCCAGGTACAAACCCTGCAAGTGGTCAGCCCGCTGGCGACGCTGGGTCGGGGTTACAGCATTTTGCTCGACGAGCGCGGTCATGCGATTCGCAACGCAGCACAAACCCGCACTGGCCAGCGTCTAACCGCCCGACTTGGCGAAGGCGAACTGCAAGTGCGGGTCGAAGACAATCACCTGACGCCTGTCACCCTTTCTCTTCTGGATTGATTATTGATGCTGCGTTTTCTCGCTCCCTTGTTCGCTCTTTGCCTGTGCCTGCCAGCCCACGCTGACAGTTACATCACCCGACTGCTGAACAAGCCGGTGCCCGGAGGCGTGGCAGTGGTTGATCTGGGCAATGCCGCGCAGGCACCAACCGCCACGTATGACGGCAAACCGGTGCTGGTGGTCAAGGAACAAGGCGTTCGCTGGCTGGCGATTGTTGGCGTGCCTCTGACGGTTAAACCAGGCGCGCAGAAACTGATAGCAAAAGATGCCAGCGGCAATCGCACCCTGAACTTTGTCGTCGGCAACAAGAAGTACCCGGAACAACGCATCACCTTGAAAAATCAGCGTCAGGTCAATCCCAACCCGGATGACCTGAAACGCATCAATGGCGAACTGGCTGAGCAGCTCAAGGCCTATCGCAGCTTCAGCCCCGGTACGCCAAGCAATCTGGCGCTGGACAAACCCGTGGCAGGCCCTCTTTCCAGTAAGTTCGGCGTACGCCGCTTCTTCAATGGCGAAGAGCGCAATCCCCATTCAGGGCTGGACTTCGCTGTTCCGGCGGGGACTCCGATCAAAGCTCCGGCGGCAGGCAAAGTGATCCTGACCGGTAATTACTTCTTCAACGGCAATACGGTATTCGTCGACCACGGTCAGGGCTTTATCAGCATGTTCTGCCACATGTCGAAAATCGACGTGAAAGTCGGCGATGCCGTGCCACGTGGCGGCGTGGTAGGTCGCGTTGGCTCGACCGGTCGGGCCACAGGTCCGCACATGCACTGGAACGTCAGCCTGAATGATGCGCGGGTCGATCCGGCGATATTCATCGGTGCGTTTCAGCAGTAAATGAAAACGCTGCTGTAGGAGCCAACTTGTTGGCGAAGCGAATTCCCAAGCGACGTACATCTATCGACTGATCCATAGCCTCGCGAACAAGTTCACTCCTACAGGCTTCGCACCCAGCAATATAAAACCGTATAAGTAAAAATATTAGCCACAAACAATCAAAAAAAGCGGCTTTAAGAGAACTTCTCTCAATTTTTTTCAACTGCTTGCCAACTTTCACCCCAATGGGTACGGTTGGCCTTATGAAAAGCTCTCAAACCCTCATTTTGTTGCGGCAACATCGCTGTCTCAGCCTGGTCAGTGCACGACTGCCAGGCTAGATCGATGTGCCTCACCCCGCCTTTCGCTTTATCGGTTGGCCGCCTTCTCCCGGCCCATACAAAATAAGTACCCCAAAGGATTCGCTCCAATGCCAATGCTCAAAGATCCCTCGAAGAAGTACCGTGCTTTCCCGACCATTGATTTGCCTGACCGCACCTGGCCTTCCAAGACCATCACCGCGGCGCCGATCTGGTGCAGCTCGGACCTTCGTGACGGCAACCAGTCGTTGATCGAGCCAATGGATGCAGTCAAAAAGCTGCGTTTCTGGAAGACTCTGGTCAACGTTGGTGTCAAGGAGATCGAAGCGTCGTTCCCGGCGGCTTCGCAAACCGACTTTGACTTCGTGCGCACCCTGATCGAAGACGGTCATATCCCGGATGACACGACTATTCAGGTGCTGACCCAAGGTCGTGAAGACCTGATTGCCCGCACATTCGAATCCCTGCGCGGTGCGAAGAAGGCCATTGTTCACCTGTATAACGCCACCAGCCCGTCGTTCCGCCGTATTGTCTTCAATCAGGACAAGGCTGGCGTGAAAGAGATCGCAGTCAGCGCTGCCAAGCTGTTCGTTAAGTACGCAGCTGAACAGCCAGAAACCCAGTGGACCTTCGAGTACTCTCCGGAAACCTTCAGCGCCACCGAGCTGGAGTTCGCCAAGGAAGTCTGCGACGCGGTCATCGAAGTCTGGAACGCGACGCCTGAGAACAAGGTCATCCTCAACCTGCCTGCCACGGTTGAAGTCGCCACCCCGAACATCTATGCCGATCAGATCGAGTGGTTCTGCCGCAACATCAATCGTCGCGACAGCGTGATCATCAGCCTGCACACCCACAATGACCGTGGTACTGGCATTGCCGCTACCGAACTGGGCCTGATGGCGGGCGCAGATCGCGTTGAAGGCTGCCTGTTCGGTAACGGCGAGCGCACCGGCAACGTGGACCTGGTGACCGTGGCATTGAACATGTACACCCAGGGTCTGGACCCGCAACTGGACTTCTCCGATATCGACGGGGTTCGTAAAGTCGTCGAGGAGTGCAATCAGATTCCGGTTCACCCACGTGCTCCGTACGTAGGCGATCTGGTGCACACCGCATTCTCCGGCTCCCACCAGGACGCAATCCGCAAAGGCTTCGCCCAGCAGAAAGACGATGCGCTGTGGGAAGTGCCTTACTTGCCGATCGATCCGGCTGATATCGGCCGTAGCTATGAAGCGGTGATCCGCGTCAACAGCCAGTCTGGTAAAGGCGGCATCACTTATTTGCTGGAACAGGAATACGGCATCTCCCTGCCCCGCCGCATGCAGATCGAATTCAGCCAGGTGGTTCAGGGCGAAACCGATCGTCTGGGCCTGGAAATGAGTGCCCAGCAGATCTACGCGTTGTTCAAACGTGAATACCTGCAGGCCAACAAGCCCTACGCACTGATAAGCCACCGCTTGCAGGAAGAGAACAACACCAGCGCCGTTGACGCCGAAGTCAGCGTCAACGACGAAACCCAGCGCTGGAAAGGCAAAGGCAACGGTGCGCTGGAAGCCCTCGTCTCGAGCCTGCCAATTGGTGTGGAAATCATGGATTACAACGAGCACGCCATCGGCGCAGGCACCACGGCCAAAGCCGCTGCCTACATCGAGCTGCGCGTGAACGGCGATCGTGCGGTCCACGGCGTGGGTGTTGACGAGAACATCACCACGGCGAGCTTCAAGGCGCTTTTCAGTGCACTGAACCGTTCGCTGAGCCAGGCAGAAGCCAAGGCGGCCTGATTCGCGTGGCTCGTAGCCTGTAACAGGACCTTGTGGGAGCGAACTCATTCGCGAACGGGGCAGGTCTGAAATAGATCAGGGTCTGACACCCCGCCTTCGCGAATGAATTCGCTCCCACATGCGTTGCACGGCCGGGCAATTGATTGTTGCCCAGGCCGGCATTTCAAACAAAAAAAGGCCCTGAAGTGAAAGCTTCAGGGCCTTTTTATTCAGGCGCAATTATCAGGCGGTGGCTTTAACATTGCCTTTCATCAAATCGAGCAGAGCGGCCTGCATGGTCGCCAACTGCGCAGTAGTACCTGAAATCTGCTGCTGGATGGCCATGATTCGCGAAGCCTTCTCGGTCTCGGAACCCTTACTGTTTTGCGCCGCTGCCAATTGCTGCTGTTCGCGCAATAGCTGCTTCTGAACTTCTTTTATCTGCTTCTGCAAATTCTCTATCGCCGCCTGGGCCGGGCTCGATGGACCTGCCGCACCTGCTTTTGCATCGTCAGTCTGATAGACGTTGCCGCGCAAGTCGACGTTGATTTTGCTCGGGACCGAATCGCCAGACTGGGTTTCACTGGCCTTGTCTACATTGCTTTTGATGGTGGCAGTCAGCGTTGCAGGGTAGAGACCCAATGAACTGGTATTGATTGTAGTCATGGTCGACTCCTAGGCGGTTATGCGCGTTATCGGCCGCCCAAGGCAGAACTGAAGCTACTGCAGAGGATTTTGTGACACGCAGCACAAACCGCCCGGAAGCAGCGAAGCTTCAAGGCGTTTCAACGTGGCGAAAAACACTCGATAAAAGCGGTTCAGCAATGATCACGCCGTGGTGTCGATACCGCCAGATGTGGTCAGTTGCACCAATGCCGCTTCTTGCGAGGCAAGTGTCGCGTTGGTACTGGAGATCTGTGCCTGAATCGCCATAGCCTTCTGAGCTTTTTCCTCAGGAGTGGCATTACCGTTTTGCGCAGCAGCCAGTTGCTGTTGTTGCTCTTTCAACAGCTTCTCGGTTTTCTCGATCTGCTCTTGCAGCTTCTCGATACTTTCCTGAGTGCTGTCGGACGTCGAACTCCCCGCCGCGCCCCCACCCGCTGGCGCACCACCAGCAGCCACTTTGGTGCTGTCAGTGCCGGCTTCATCGCCCGTCGCAGTCGTGGCGTCCGAACTGGCCGCAGCAGTCGCCGCGTCGTCTTTTTTGATCGCGACACTGAAGGAACTTGCGTAGGTGTTGAGGGACGATGTGTTGATGGTGGTCATGTCGATCTCCAGATAGAAACATTGAGTCATCTCTGTCTCTTATATCGACATGCGCCACCCACGCTGAAAGGATTTAGTGTATCTCGAATGTATCGGAATCGAGGTGAGCCGGAAACTTTGTCCGGTAAGCCGCCAGATCCGCGGCATTCAGCGTCACCTCGAAAACACCATCGGCCTCCCCGGCGTTGAACAGGCTCTCACCCTGAAAATCGAGCACCTGACTGTCGCCGGTATAAGCGAAGCCTTTGCCGTCGGTTCCGGTCCGGTTCACGGCTGCCACGTAACACAGGTTCTCGATTGCCCGGGCGGGCAACAGGCGGTTCCAGTGCAAGCGTCGGGCACCCGGCCAGTTCGCGGTGTAAAGCAGCAAGTCGGTGTGCTGGGCGTCACGACTCCAGACCGGAAAACGCAGGTCGTAGCAGATCAGCGGACGCACACGCCATCCCTTGAGTTCAAATTGCACCTGACGCTCGCCGGGGCTGTAATGCTCATGCTCACCCGCCATGCGAAACAGATGACGCTTGTCGTAGTGCAGCAACTCACCATCAGGACGCGCCCACAACAGCCGGTTACGGTGACTGCCATCCGCAGCCTTGATAATAACGCTACCGGTGACGACCGCATCCAGCAGCCTGGCCTGCTCCAGCATCCATCTGGATGTCGGACCGGCTTCCGGCTCGGCCAGAGTCTCAGAGTCCATGGAGAAACCTGTGGTGAACATTTCCGGCAGGATCACCAGATCAGCCCCCTTGACGGGAGCCAGGAGCATGGCGAAGTGCTCAAGGTTGGCCTTGCGGTCATGCCAGACCAGAGAGGTCTGCACCAGCGCCACGTTCAGGTTCGGCAGCTCACTCAGATCGCGCATAGTTTTTCCGCTGCCTGACGCAGCGTCTCCTCACGTTTGGCGAAGCACAACCGAATCAAGCGCTGCCCCTCAGGTGGGTTTTGGTAGAAGACCGAAACAGGAATACTCGCTACACCATGTTCGCGAGTCATCCACAGCGACATCTCTACATCGTTGAGGTCGGGGCGGATCTGCGCGTAGTTCACGAGCTGAAAGTAGGTGCCGCCGACTCGATCAAACGTAAAACGCGAACCCTGCAATTGATCGCAGAAGAAATCACGTTTGGCCTGATAAAACCCGGGCAACTCTTCGACGTGTTCAGGATGCTCAGCCATGAAGTCAGCCAGTGCCCATTGCAGCGGTGTGACACCACAGAAACTGACGTACTGATGGACCTTGCGCAGCTCGGCGCTCAGTGCGGGCGGCGCCACTACGTAGCCGGTTTTCCAGCCGGTGACGTGATAGGTCTTGCCGAATGAACTGACGACAAAGGAGCGCTGATACAGCTCTTCGTGGCTCAGAATGCTGACATGCTGAACGCCATCGAATACCAGATGCTCATAGACCTCATCACTGACAAGGTAGATATCCCGGTTGGCGATCAGTGCAGCCAGTTGATCCAGTTCAGCCCGGCTGATCAACGCACCGCTTGGGTTATGCGGGCTGTTGATGATGATCATCCGGGTGCGGGGGCTCAGCGCATCGTGCAGCTTCTGCCAGTCGATGGAGAAGTCGTTTGCGTCCAGCTGGACGTGCACGCAGCGTCCGCCGGCCAGTTCAACCGAGGGCTCGTAGCTGTCATAACAAGGATCGAAAACGATCACTTCGTCACCGGAACGAATCACGGCCTGGATCGCGCAGAAAATCGCCTGGGTAGCGCCCGGTGTAATGGTGATTTCGGTGTCCGGATTCACCTGACGGCCATAGCAGCGCGATACCTTGGCCGCGACTTGCTGACGCAGCGCAGGCAAACCGGTCATGGGTGCGTATTGGTTATGACCTTCAGCGACGTGACGACTCAATGCATCGCGCAGCGCCTGGGGACCATCGAAATCGGGGAAACCCTGGGACAGGTTGATCGCGCCCGTCTCAGCGGCGAGCTGGGACATGACGGTAAAAATAGTGGTGCCGACATTGGGCAACTTGCTGTCAATCATGGGGCCTTTTTCCTGCTGTACGCCCGGCTCCACGGTGGCACGGGTCAGGCAGGATAGCCCATAGCGCGCGCATAAAAAAAGGCGCTATTAGCGCCTTTTATTGAGAAAGCTTTTTACTGCCAGATGCATAAAGCGAGGTTCTATGCGGATCTGCTAGGTTGCGCAGAATCTGCGAGAGATTCACCCGACGCCCTCCCGGCTGAAGCCGGTTCTACGGAATAGCGCGGTCTCTGTGGGAGCAGGGCTTGCCCGCGATACAAACGACGCGGTTTGAAGCAGACCGCGCCATCGTTCTTCGCGAGCAAGCTCAGCTCCCACTTAAGACCTACGCTGGCAATACTATCAGCGCTTGTCTCTACGCTTTTTGTCGGCTTTCTTGTGGTGCGACATCATTCGACGCTTCTTGTTGACCTGGCGGTCTGTCAGCGTGTTCTTGTTGCCTTCGTACGGGTTCTCGCCGCCTTTGAATTCGATACGGATCGGCGTACCGACCAGTTTGAGCACACGACGGTAGGTGTTTTCCAGGTACCGGACGTAAGACTTCGGTACTTTCTCGACCTGGTTACCGTGGATCACGATCAGCGGCGGGTTAGCACCACCCAAGTGAGCGTAACGCAGCTTGATGCGACGGCTGCCCACCATCGGTGGCGCATGCTCACTGACCGCATCTTCGAGAATCTGCGTCAGACGGCTGGTTGGCCAACGGGTCACAGCAGACTTGAAGGAGTTCTGCACCGATTGGTACAGGTTGCCCACGCCAGTGCCGTGCAGTGCCGAGATAAAGTGAATGTCCGCGAAGTCGACGAAGAACAAGCGACGTTCAAGCTCGGTCTTCACATAGTCGCGCTCGCTCGGGACCATGCCGTCCCATTTGTTCAACGCGATAACCAGTGCGCGACCTGCTTCCAGGGCAAAGCCCAACAGGTTCAAGTCGTGATCGACCACGCCTTCACGAGCGTCCATGACAAAGATCACAACGTTGGCGTCTTTGATGGCTTGCAGGGTTTTCACCACCGAGAACTTTTCAACTTCCTCGTGGATCTTGCCGCGCTTACGCACACCGGCCGTATCAATCAGTGTGTACTTTTCGTCGTTACGCTCGAACGGGATGTAGATACTGTCGCGGGTAGTGCCCGGCTCGTCATAAACGATAACCCGGTCTTCACCCAGCATCCGGTTGACCAGTGTCGACTTGCCGACGTTAGGACGACCGATGATAGCGATCTTGATGCCGTCCTTTTCGCTAGGACCGGGAATGCGCTTGGCTTCCTGGCCTTCAGCAACGACCTCAGCTTCGCCTTCCTCGTCCTCTTCCCCTTCGTCTTTCGGGAATTGGCTGAGGGCGATTTCCAGCATCTGGCTGATGCCGCGACCGTGAGCACCGGCGACCGGGATGGCATCACCCATACCCAGCGGCGCGAACTCGGCGCGGGCCATTTCAGGGTCGATGTTGTCGACCTTGTTGGCAACCACATAGGAGCGCTTGCCACGTTTGCGCAAGTGCTCGCCGATCATCTGGTCAGCGGCGGTAAAGCCGGCCTTCGCATCAACGAGGAACAGAACAACGTCAGCTTCTTCAATGGCCAGCAGCGACTGCTCGGCCATCTTTTCGTCCATGCCGTGTTCGTCACCGGAGATACCGCCGGTGTCGATCAGAATGTAGGAGCGCCCTTGCCACTTGGCCTCACCGTATTGGCGATCACGGGTCAGACCGGACAGATCGCCGACAATGGCGTCGCGAGTCCTGGTCAGGCGGTTGAACAAGGTGGACTTGCCGACGTTCGGTCGACCCACCAGGGCGATTACGGGAACCATGCGGCTCTCCACTTCGTTATTTCAGAAAATACAAAAGCCGCTGCAGGGCAGCGGCCGGAGTTCGGAGCAGCACCGCAAGGTGCTGCAAACCCCGCCGAAACGGGGTCGCTAGAGGCTCAGGCCTCAAGTCATTACTTGATCGTCAGGGCTTCCAGCTTGCCGCTGTTGCCGTAGACGTAAATCATGTCTCCCACTACCAACGGACGCGCACGCAGGCCGTCGCTGTCGATGCGCTCGCGGCCCACGAAACGACCATCTACCTGGCTCAACAGGTGCAGATAGCCTTCCATGTCGCCAACGGCTACATAGCTGGAAAACACTTCTGGCGAGCCCAATTGACGACGGGCCAGTGCTTCGTTGCTCCACAGTGCGGAGGACGAACGTTCGTCGATACCTTCGACAGTACCGGAAGCCAGGCTGGCATAAACGCTACCGAAACCTTGTGCTACACCGGAGTAGCTCGAGGCGTCGCGCTGCCAGATGACACGGCCGCTTTCCAGCTCCAAACCGGCAACCCGGCCCTGATAGGTAGCGACATACAACGTACCACCGGACAACAGCAGACCACCGTCGATATCAACGACGCGATCCAGCTCGGAGCGACCTTGTGGGACAGCGACACGCTGCTCCCAGACCGGCACGCCGTTGGAGGTGTCCAGTGCGACCACTTTACCGGTCGACAGACCCGCCACCGCGAGGTGGTTGGTCACGATCGGAGCGCCAGTACCGCGCAGGGTCAGTACCGCTGGCGTGCTTTCGTAAATCCAGCGCTGGTTGCCGGTAGCAGCATCAAAGCCGACTACGCGATCATCCTGAGTCTGGACCACGACCACATCACCATTGGTGGACGGCGGGGCCAATACTTCACTGGTCACGCGAGCGCGCCATTTTTCTTCACCGGTGCTGGAATCCAGCACAACGACTTCGCCCTTCAGGGTGCCGAACATCAGCATGCCGTAACCAACGCCAACGGCGCCGGAAACAGGCAACTCAAGGTCCTTTTCCCAAATGACATTACCGTTCATGCGGTCCATCGAGACGATGTAACCTTCTACATCGCTGGCAAAGATACGGTCGCCATCGATAGCCGGAACCAACATGTTATAGGTCTCGCCCTGCCCCTCACCAATGGAGCGGCTCCACTGCTTCTGCAGCACGACTTCTTCTTTGAAGTCGGTCAGCTCGGCCGGTGGCAATTCCTTTTTGCTGTTGCTGCTGCAACCCGCGGCCAAAATGGCCAGGGCCAGCAATGCTGCATGTTTCCAACGGATCACGTCACGCATCCCCTTTGGCCAGGTCGTCGAGCTTCATTTGTAAGCCACCTACGGCCGCTTCTTCAGACAGCGCGGATTTGGCTTTTTGGTATGCAGCATGGGCCTCGTCGGTGCGGCCCAGCTGTACCAGCAGGTCACCTTTGAGTTCTTCACGGCTGGCCAGGAATGCCTTTTCAGCATCGCCATCGAGCAGCTTCAGAGCGTCGTCAGCCTTGTTCTGTGCAGCCAGTACGCGAGCCAGACGCTGACGAGCGATTTCGCCCAGCGTATCGCTGGCCGGCTTGTCAGTCACCAGTTTCAACTCGGCTACTGCGTCATCAAGCTTGCCATTGTCGACAGCCACCTTGGCTACGAACAGGCTGCCGTACTGGGCGTAGGCAGAACCACCGAACTCGCTTTTCAGTTTGTTGGCGATATCAGCCACACGAGCCGTGTCAGCCTGACCACTTGGCGTGAGGGCTGTTTCCAGCAATTGCTGGTAAAGCGCCGAAGCACCTTGCGACTGATTGCTTTCGTATCTGGTCCAGGCCTGCCAGCCAAGCACCACTACCAACGCCAGCAAGCCACCTGTTACCAGGGGTTTACCATTGCGCTGCCACCAGTCCTTCATTGCCGCCAGTTCATCATCTTCAGTACCTGACACCCCAATACTCCTATTCGCTAAATCGGCTGTAAATCAGCTTCAACCCTGCACAACGCAGGAGGCCAGGTGCTCGGACAGAGCATCCCAGGCAATATTTTGTTGTTCACCCTGACCACGCAGGGGTTTGACGCCGATGATCTGCTGCGCCAGCTCCTCTTCCCCGAGGATCAACGCAAACAATGCACCACTCTTGTCGGCTTTCTTGAACTGGCTTTTGAAACTGCCAGCTCCGGCATTCACCTGTAAACGCAGGTTTGGCAGCTCGTCACGAACACGCTCGGTCAGCGCCAGCGCAGCCAGTTCAGCCGCTTCGCCGAAGGCACACAGATACACGTCGACCTGACGGGAAATTTCTTCCGGAACCTGCTCAAGTGTTTCAAGCAGCAGGACCAGACGTTCGATACCCATGGCAAATCCAACGCCACTGGTAGGCTTGCCGCCCATTTGCTCGACCAGACCGTCGTAACGGCCGCCCGCGCAGACTGTACCTTGAGCGCCCAGTTGATCGGTCACCCACTCGAAAACGGTTTTGCTGTAGTAATCGAGGCCACGAACCAGCTTGGGATTGATGACATACGGAATGCCCGCTGCATCCAGACGCGCCTTCAGACCTTCGAAGTGAATTCGCGATTCGTCATCCAGATAATCCGCCAGCTTCGGCGCATCAACCAGCAGCGCCTGAGTGTCGGCGTTCTTGGTATCCAGTACCCGCAGAGGGTTGGTTTTCAGGCGACGCTGACTGTCTTCGTCCAGTTCGCTGAGACGTGCCGACAGGAACTCGACCAGCGCATCGCGATACCGCGCACGCGCCTCGCTGGTGCCCAGGCTATTCAGTTCGAGCTTCACTGCGTTGCGAATGCCCAACAGGCCCCACAGGCGCCAGGTCAGTACGATCAGCTCTGCGTCGATGTCCGGACCGTCCAGGTTGAAAACCTCGACGCCGATCTGGTGAAACTGACGATAGCGACCTTTCTGCGGGCGTTCATGACGGAACATCGGACCGATGTACCACAATTTCTGAACCTGACCGCCACCGGTAATGCCGTGCTCAAGCACTGCGCGCACGCAGGCTGCAGTGCCTTCAGGGCGCAGGGTCAGGGAGTCACCGTTGCGATCGGCAAAGGTATACATCTCTTTTTCAACGATATCGGTCACTTCACCGATGGAGCGTTTGAACAGATCGGTGAATTCCACGATAGGCATGCGAATCTGCCGGTAACCGTAGTTATCCAGCAGACGAGAGACAGTGCCTTCGAAGTGACGCCACAGCGGGGTCTGATCGGGCAGGATGTCGTTCATGCCACGAATGGCTTGCAGAGACTTACTCACAAAAAATCCTTAGCAATTCTGGTTAGCCGCGCGCGATAAGGGCTGCGTCAGCTTCGACCTTTTCGGCCGCTTTCCGGCGAATCAAGCGTTCCAGCTCATCCACCAGATTGTCATTGGTCAGCTTCTGGGCCGGCTTGCCGTCGATGTAGATCAGATTCGGCGTGCCGCCTGTCAGGCCTACATGCGCCTCTTTGGCTTCACCCGGGCCGTTGACCACGCACCCGATGACCGCAACATCCAGCGGCACCAGCAAATCCTCAAGCCGACCTTCCAGTTCATTCATGGTCTTGACCACATCGAAGTTCTGCCGCGAGCAACTCGGGCAGGCGATGAAATTGATCCCGCGAGAACGAAGGCGCAGCGATTTAAGGATGTCGTAGCCGACTTTCACCTCTTCGACCGGATCAGCCGCCAGCGAGATGCGGATAGTATCCCCAATTCCCTCGGCGAGCAGCATACCTAGGCCAACGGCGGATTTCACCGTGCCTGAACGCAGACCACCCGCTTCAGTAATACCCAAGTGCAATGGCTGGACAATTTCCTTGGCCAGCAAGCGATAGGCTTCGACGGCCATGAACACATCGGAAGCTTTTACACTGACCTTGAAGTCCTTGAAATTCAGGCGTTCGAGGTGCTCGACGTGGCGCAGCGCTGACTCTACAAGCGCCGCTGGCGTTGGCTCGCCGTACTTCTTCTGCAGGTCTTTTTCCAGCGAACCGGCGTTGACGCCAATGCGAATCGGAATACCACGATCACGGGCGGCGTCGACCACAGCCTTCACCCGGTCTTCGCGACCGATGTTGCCCGGGTTGATACGCAGGCAATCGACACCCAGTTCAGCAACGCGCAGGGCAATCCGGTAATCAAAGTGGATATCGGCAACCAACGGCACCTTCACCAATTGCTTGATGCGGCCAAAGGCTTCCGCTGCGTCCATGTCCGGGACCGAAACCCGCACGATATCCACACCGGCCGCCTCAAGACGATTGATTTGCGCGACGGTAGCAGCGACGTCATTGGTGTCGCTGTTGGTCATGCTCTGCACCGCGATGGGTGCATCGCCCCCTACCGGGACCGAGCCCACCCAGATCTTCCGGGATTCGCGACGCTTGATCGGAGATTCACCGTGCATGAGTTATTGCCCCAGTTTCAGGCGTGCGGTAGCGCCGCTGGTGAAGGGAGCCACATCGACAGGCATGCCGTTGTAGCTGACCTGAGCACCGGCCGCAGCCCCCAGACGTACATTGAGTGGCGGCTTGCCACTCACATCCAGAGTATCGCCTTTGTGTTTGATGCCCATGTACAAAACCTTACCGGTGCTGTCAGTCACCTGAGTCCAGCAATCGGCTGTAAACGAGATACTTACCTGACCCGCACCGGCAACAGGTGCCTCAGGCGCAGCGGCGGGTGCAGATTGCGCAGGCGCAACAGCGGGAGCTGACGGAGCAGTTGCAGGCGCGGTGTTGGTCGGCGCTGCCGCCGTTGAGCTGGCAGGCGGGGTGGTCGACGACGGAGCAGTCGCGGTCTGAGCAGGCGCCTGTGCGGCAGGGGTTGCCGGATTCGCTGGGCTGGCTGGATTCAGCGCCAGCGGAGCCGAATCGGAGGTTTGCGCTTCGGCGACAGCCTGATCTTCAGGTTCGTCCAGCGGATGAATCTGGGTGGTGCCGTCGGCACTCTCGACTTCAACGTGCTCAAGGCTCAAGCCTGAGTCCTTGCCTCGCAAGGACGTCTGATCCTGCCACCAGAAGAAACCACCGCCGACCAGAACAACCAGCAACAGCAGACTGACGATTCGCAGAATATTGTGCGACAGGCGTACCGGTTCTTCGATACGACCCAACGCATGCACCGAACTGCCCGCGCTGTCTGTGCCTGTGTACTGGTCAAATTGAGTCACCAGTGCAGTCTGGTCGAGATCCAGGACTTTGGCGTACGCACGAACATAGCCGCGGGCGAAAGTATGACCCGGCAGCTTGTCAAAGTGGCCAGCCTCGAGGTTACTCAACGAAGTGACCGTGAGATTGAGCCTCTGGGCGACGTCTGGCAGCGACCAGTTTTTATTCTCGCGAGCCTGACGCAAGGTTTCGCCAGGATTGACGCGAGTGGCTGCTACGACTTCGGGTTGCACCGCTTTCATCATTGCTCCGACAGGTATTGCTGATATTCCGGCGTACCGGGATAGAGTCTTTTGAGTTGCAGGCCAAAACTGGCTGCCTTGTTGCGATCATCGTAGATTTTTGCCAATCGCGTACCAAGCAATAGACTACGTGCATTTTGCTCGCTGAGTTGGCTAAAACGGTCGTAATAATCACGTGCCGGCACATAATGCCTGTCTTCGTAAGACAACTCAGCCATTTCCAGCAATGCGCGTGGCAACATACGGTCCATGCGCAGGGCTTTGGTGAAATGCGCCGTCGCCGCTTCGCGATCACCGAGCATCACGGCAGTCATGCCAAGATTCTCAAAAACCCGCGAGCGCTCAGGATAAAGGTTATCAGCAGCGGCCTGTTCGAAACGCTCATAGGCTTCCTTGTAGCGTTTTTGCTCGTAAAGGAAACTGCCGTAATTATTAAGGATGCGCGCATCTCCTCGACGAGAAGACAGGGCCTTTTGAAAGTGCTGGTCAGCAAGCTCGGGTTCCATCTCGACCTGAAACACCAGCGCCAGGGCAGCGTTGGCATCCGCGTCGGAACCGTCCAGTTCAAGCGCTTTCTTCAGGGGTACCTTGGCCCGTTCGGTCTGCCCCTGCTGCAAGTAGCCAATACCCAACTGGACATAGGCCTCGCGTGCGGCATCACGACCCTGGCTGGTGCTCATCGGATCAACTTTGCCTGAGGTCACACACCCAGCCAGCGCGATCATGAAGCAGAGCAGCAGGGCGGCACGCACGGACATTGAGATTCTCTCGGCCAGGTTCGCGATCAGGTTCGAGTCGCGGCGTTTTGAGCCACACTCGCCTCGCTACTCAGCTCACGTACGGCAATGTAACGCTCGCTGCGGCGAGTGCGGTCCATGACCTGCCCGACCAACTGACCACAAGCTGCATCGATATCTTCCCCACGGGTAGTACGCACCGTGACGTTATACCCAGCCTGATGCAGTTGATCCTGGAAGCGACGAATCGCGTTGTTACTCGGACGCTCGTAACCGGAATGCGGGAACGGGTTGAACGGAATCAGGTTGATCTTGCAAGGCGTGTCCTTGAGCAGCTCGATCATTTCAACAGCATGTTCGACCTGATCATTCACGTCTTTGAGCAAGGTGTACTCAATGGTCAACACGCGCTTCTCACCCAGCGTCGCCATGTAGCGACGGCAGGATTCAAGCAGCATTTTCAGCGGGTATTTCTTGTTGATCGGCACCAGTTGATTGCGCAGCGCATCGTTTGGCGCGTGCAGTGACAACGCCAGCGATACATCGATGTGCTCAGCCAGCACGTCGATCATCGGTACCACGCCGGAGGTGGACAAAGTCACCCGACGCTTGGAAATGCCATACCCCAGGTCATCCATCATCAGATGCATGGCGGCAACGACATTATCGAAGTTCAGCAGCGGCTCACCCATGCCCATCATCACCACGTTGGTGATGGCACGGTCGACGGTAGCCGGGACGCTGCCAAAGGATTTGTTGGCAATCCACACCTGACCGATCACTTCGGCGGCGGTGAGGTTGCTGTTGAAGCCTTGTTTGCCGGTAGAGCAGAAACTGCAATCCAGCGCACAGCCCGCCTGGGACGAAACACACAAGGTGCCGCGTTTGCCCTGGGGGATATAAACGGTTTCGACGCAGCTGCCGGACGCCACACGCACCACCCACTTACGGGTGCCATCGGTGGAGATGTCCTCGCTGACGACTTCAGGACCACGAACCTCAGCACAAGCCTTGAGTTTTTCACGCAAGGCCTTGCTGACATTCGTCATGGCGTCGAAATCATCGACGCCAAAGTGGTGAATCCACTTCATGACCTGACCGGCACGGAAGCGCTTCTCCCCGATGGAATCGAAGAATTTTTCCATTTCCAGCTGGGTCAGACCCAACAGGTTTGTTTTGCCAGTCGTTGCAATCATGAATTCACCCTTCGCTCGTTAGTCCAGGACTTAGCGAGCGGTTACCTCTGTAGCTGCGAAGAAGTACGAGATTTCGCGAGCAGCGGCTGCTTCGGAATCGGAGCCGTGAACAGCGTTGGCGTCGATGGAATCAGCGAAGTCAGCACGGATAGTGCCGGCAGCAGCTTCTTTAGGGTTGGTAGCGCCCATCAGCTCACGGTTCAGAGCGATAGCGTTTTCGCCTTCCAGAACCTGAACAACAACAGGACCGGAGATCATGAACGCAACCAGGTCGCCGAAGAAGCCACGAGCGCTGTGCTCAGCGTAGAAACCTTCAGCTTCAGCCTTGGACAGCTGCTTCAGTTTCGAAGCAACGACGCGCAGACCGGCTTTTTCAAAACGAGTGGTGATCTCGCCGATTACGTTTTTAGCAACGGCGTCAGGCTTGATGATGGAGAAAGTACGTTGAACAGCCATGGTGTAACTCCAGAAACGATGATTAAAGCGAAAAATTAAACCCGCGAATTATACGCGGGTTTGAGGTTATTGCCTAACGTGCAAATTGGATCAGCCGATTTCGTCGGCCCAAAGCGTCTGAACCGCTTCGAGCACTTTCTCGCCGACGCGGCCAGAGGTGTCGTCGAAATCCGGCAACTGCTTGATCATCAGTTGCAGCTTGGTAAACCCCACCGAGTAAGGATCGACGCCGGGATGAGTCTCGGCCAGTTCCTCAGCGATTCGTTGTACGTCATTCCAACCGTAACTCATGACAGCTTCTCGATCAGTGCGGCGCTTCGGCCGCATGGTTAAGCGAATACTTGGGAATTTCAACCGTCAGGTCTTCATTTCCGACGATCGCCTGACAAGACAGGCGAGACTGAGGTTCCAGCCCCCAGGCCTTGTCCAGCATGTCTTCTTCCAGCTCATCCGCTTCATTCAACGAGGCAAAACCCTCGCGAATGACGCAGTGGCATGTGGTGCAGGCACAAACACCACCACAGGCACTTTCAATCTCGATGTGATGCTCGTGAGCAATTTCGAGAATAGACGTGCCGGGCTCGACCTCAACAACCAGCCCATCCGGACACAGCACGGCATGGGGCAGAAAAATCAGCTGCGGCATCAGTTATTCCTCAATGTCATTCAGATTGCGCCCCGCCAGAGCGGCTTTTACCGTCATATTCATGCGGCGGGCTGCAAATGCATCGGTCACCTGCGAGAGAAGCTTGGTCTGCTGCTCGATGGCGGGGCCATCGGTGCCTTGCATCAATTCACGTAATTCCTGCAACTGCAGGTCGATGACCATGCGCTCTTCGGCATCCAGCAAGCGCTCGCCGTCGACTTCCAGTGCAGCTTCCACTGCCTCGACAAGGCGCTGAGCATCAACCTGCTGCTCACGCAATACGCGGGCAACTTTGTCGTCACTGGCGTTGGCGAAGGAATCCGTGAGCATCCGGGCAATTTCGCCATCGGTCAGCCCATAGGACGGCTTGACCTGGATGCTCGACTCAACACCCGAACCCAGCTCGCGGGCCGAGACACTGAGCAGACCGTCCGCATCCACCTGGAACGTCACACGGATTTTTGCCGCACCCGCCACCATGGCCGGAATGCCGCGCAATTCGAAACGAGCCAGGGAGCGACAGTCGCTGATCAACTCACGCTCGCCTTGCAGCACGTGAATCATCATTGCCGACTGGCCGTCTTTGTAAGTGGTGAACTCCTGAGCGCGCGCGACCGGGATCGTGGTGTTACGCGGAATCACCTTCTCCATCAGGCCGCCCATGGTTTCCAGTCCCAACGAGAGCGGAATCACGTCGAGCAGCAACAACTCACCACCGTCACGCTTGTTGCCGGCCAGAGTGTCTGCCTGGATCGCCGCACCAATGGCGACCACTTGATCCGGGTCGATATCCGTCAACGGCTGGCGACCAAACAACTCAGCCACAGCGCCACGCACACGCGGGACACGTGTAGAACCGCCAACCATGACCACCGCTTCAACTTCATCCAGCTCGATACCGGCGTCACGCACGGCACGACGGCAAGATTTGAGGCTGCGCGCAACCATTGGCTCGATGAGGGTTTCGAAAGCTTGTCGCGTCAGCGTGCCATTCCAGGCCCCGTACTCGACGTCGACAGAAGTCTCGCTGGTCAGCGCTTCTTTGGCCTTGCAAGCCGCTTGCAGCAAGCTGCGCTGGGCAGAAGGATCGATATCGGCAGACAAACCTGCCTCACTGACAATCCAGCCCGCAATCGCATGATCGAAGTCGTCGCCGCCCAGCGCAGTATCACCACCGGTTGCCAGAACCTCAAACACGCCGCCAGTGAGACGCAGAATAGAGATGTCGAACGTACCGCCGCCCAGGTCATAAATCGCCACAACGCCCTGGGCGCTTTGATCCAGACCATAAGCCACGGCCGCAGCGGTCGGCTCATTGAGCAGGCGCAGTACGTTAAGACCCGCTAATTTAGCGGCGTCTTTGGTGGCCTGACGCTGAGCGTCGTCGAAATAAGCCGGAACAGTGATAACCGCGCCGACCAGATCACCACCCAACGCCTGCTCAGCACGCTGACGCAGAACCTTGAGGATATCGGCAGAGACTTCCACCGGGCTTTTCGGCCCCTGAACAGTCTCGATGAACGGCATGTGCGACTCACCGCCTACAAAGCGATAAGGCAACTGTTCGCCCAATTGCTTGACGTCGGACAGACCACGACCCATCAAGCGCTTGACCGACAGTACAGTGTTGAACGGATCCGTCGAAGCGGCGGCTTTGGCAGCCTGCCCCACTTCAACGCGATCAGCGTGATAGCGCACAGCAGACGGCAGAATGACTTGCCCTTCTGCGTCGGCCAGCGGTTCGGAAAGGCCACTGCGCAGTGCAGCAACCAGCGAATTGGTAGTCCCCAGGTCAATACCCACCGCCAGACGACGCTGATGAGGTTGGGGGCTTTGACCGGGTTCGGCGATCTGCAGTAGAGCCATGCTTTATCAGAATTTCACAGGCGTGCGGCCAGAAGCAGCACGGAGTTAATCGTCGAGGCGCTCTTCAAGCTGGCGCACTTCGTAAGAGAGCTTGTCGAGGAACTGCATGCGCCGCATCAGGCGCTCGGCCTGTTCGCGTTGCGCAGCATCATCCCAACAGGCCGCAAAGCTTTCGTTCAGTTCGTCCTGAGCAGTCTTGAGGCGACGCTTGAAAACCGCGACACCCGCCAGATCAGCCTCGTCCTGCAGATCCTCAAGCTCTTCGCGCCATTGCATCTGCTGCAGAAGAAACTCGGGATCGTGCACGGTGACTTCAAGAGGCACTTCGCCGCGCATCGCTAATAGATAGCGCGCCCGTTTCGGAGCGCTCTTGAGCGTCTGGTAGGCGTCGTTAAGACTGGCGGAGCGCTCAAGCGCCAACCGCTGCTCACGCTCGGAGGCGTCCGCAAAACGGTCGGGATGAACCTCGCGAGCAAGCTCACGGTAGCGCGTCGCCAACTGATCAAGGTCGAGGCGAAAGCCCGGCTGAAGCTCGAATAGAGCGAAATGACAAGGAGTACCCACAATAAGCCTCAGACGTTGAAGCTTTCGCCGCAGCCACATTCACCGCGCGAGTTGGGATTGTTGAACTTGAAGCCTTCGTTCAACCCTTCCTTGACGAAATCAAGCTCGGTGCCATCGAGATAGACCAGGCTTTTCGGGTCAATGATCACCTTGACGCCGTGAAGTTCGAACACGGTGTCTTCGCTTTGCGCCTCATCGACGAACTCAAGCACATAGGCAAGACCTGAACAGCCTGTGGTGCGAACACCCAGACGAACGCCGTCACCTTTGCCGCGCCCATCAAGGGAGCGTCTTACGTGATTTGCGGCAGCTTCTGTCATGCTGATAGCCATCGGAACTCCTTATTACTTCACACCAGCTTCTTTAGAAAACGCTGCTATTACAGCAGGCCTTTCTTCTGCTTGTAGTCACGAACTGCCGCTTTGATAGCGTCTTCCGCGAGTACCGAGCAGTGAATTTTCACCGGAGGCAAAGCCAGTTCTTCAGCCAACTGAGTGTTCTTGATGGTCTCTGCTTCATCCAGAGTCTTGCCCTTCATCCACTCGGTTGCCAGAGAGCTGGAAGCGATAGCCGAACCGCAACCATAAGTCTTGAACTTGGCGTCTTCGATGACGCCCTGCTCGTTGACCTTGATTTGCAGACGCATAACGTCGCCGCAAGCAGGAGCGCCGACCATGCCGGTGCCAACATCTGGATCTTCCGCGTTCATCTTGCCGACGTTGCGCGGATTTTCGTAGTGGTCAATGACCTTTTCGCTGTAAGCCATGATGCTATTCCTCTATCAGGGAGCCGCTCTGCAAGCCATGCAGCAACTGGTTGAAACATGGCCTGTCTGTAAGGCGGCTTTTAATTAGTGCGCCGCCCACTCGATCTTGGAAATGTCGACGCCGTCTTTGTACATGTCCCATAGCGGCGAAAGTGCACGCAGCTTGGTGACCGCTTCGCAGACTTTCTGCGCGGCGTAGTCCATTTCTTCTTCAGTACTGAAACGACCAAAGGTGAAGCGTATCGAGCTATGCGCCAGTTCGTCATTACGACCAAGGGCGCGCAGCACATAGGAAGGCTCGAGCGACGCGGAAGTACAGGCGGAACCGGACGAAACGGCCAGATCCTTGAGCGCCATGATCAGCGACTCGCCTTCGACGTAGTTGAAGCTCAGGTTGAGGTTGTGCGGCACACGAGCAGTCATGCTGCCGTTGACGTACAACTCTTCGAGATGCTCGACCTGCTTGTAGAAGCGATCTCTCAAGGCTTTGACTCGCACGTTTTCTGCGGCCATCTCTTCCTTGGCAATACGGAATGCTTCGCCCATACCGACGATCTGATGCGTCGCCAGAGTACCGGAACGCATGCCACGTTCGTGACCGCCGCCGTGCATGGCCGCCTCAAGGCGAACACGCGGCTTGCGGCTGACGTACAGCGCGCCGATACCTTTAGGGCCATAGGTCTTGTGGGCAGAGAACGACATCAGGTCAACCTTGAGGCTGGCCAGATCGATTTCAACCTTACCGGTGGACTGCGCAGCATCAACGTGGAACAGCACACCACGGGAGCGGGTCAGCTCACCGATGGCAGCGATGTCGTTGATGGTGCCGATTTCGTTGTTAACGTGCATGACCGAAACCAGAATGGTGTCGTCGCGCAGAGCGGCTTCAACCATCGAAGGCGTGATCAGGCCGTCTTCACCAGGCTCGATGTAAGTGACTTCAAAACCTTCACGCTCAAGCTGACGCGTGGTATCGAGCACAGCTTTGTGCTCGATCTTGTTGGTGATGATGTGCTTGCCCTTGCTGGCGTAGAAATGCGCAACACCCTTGATGGCGAGGTTGTCGGACTCTGTGGCACCGGAGGTCC
This sequence comes from Pseudomonas syringae group sp. J309-1, assembly GCF_032582135.1. Classification (NCBI taxonomy): domain Bacteria; kingdom Pseudomonadati; phylum Pseudomonadota; class Gammaproteobacteria; order Pseudomonadales; family Pseudomonadaceae; genus Pseudomonas; species Pseudomonas syringae group sp. J309-1. The sequence continues at coordinate 36,305 of NZ_JAWHNU010000016.1, forward strand.
AGACAATTTCACGCGGATCGGCATTGACCAGATCGGCGACCTGACGGCGAGCGTTCTCGACCGACTCCTCAGCCTTCCAGCCGAAGACGTGGGAGCGCGATGCCGGGTTACCGAAGTTTCCGTCAGCGGTCAGGCACTCAATCATTTTCTGAGCGACACGCGGATCGACCGGGGTCGTCGCGGAGTAATCAAGGTAAATCGGCAACTTCATTGAATCTCTCCTATCAGGCAGGCGCACCGCTGATTCATCTACGCTCATTCAACGGCGGACGTTTCAATCTTATCCAGGTACTGGGTCTTGGCGCTGGTACGGCGCATATCCTGGCGCTGGGCAACTTCTTGTACCTCACGGCGAGTGACAAGGTCGGCCAGACTGATACCGCTTAGAAATTCGTGAATCTGCTCGCTGAGGTCACACCACAAATGGTGAGTCAGACAGGTGTCACCAGCGTGGCAATCACCCAACCCCTGGCAACGCGTGGCATCGACAGATTCGTTGACGGCATCGACCACCTGGGCAACCTTGATGCCGTGCATGTCGCGGGACAACTGATAACCACCACCGGGACCACGCACACTGGAGACCAGATTGCCACGGCGCAGCTTGGCGAACAGTTGCTCAAGGTAGGACAGGGAAATGCCCTGACGCTCGGAAATGTCGGCCAGAGACACTGGCCCGTTCTGCGCATGTAACGCCAGATCAAGCATGGCAGTTACAGCGTATCGGCCTTTAGTAGTCAGTCGCATGGCGTATACCGCAGAGGTTCGGAATGAGAGCGAGTATGCTATTCCCGAGTATTTAAGTCAACTATAAGACCTAGCAAAACAGTCGGGATTGGGCGCAAAACAGCGGCCGCATCATAGCAAACACCGGGGCGCATGGCACGCCCCGGGTGCAGCCCCCATCAGCCGACCTTGCTCTCGCTCTTGTCCTTCACGCAATCAAACACTTCGTCGCGCAGCTCGGGCAGCTCCTTGGCGCAGTAATCGCTGCCAAGCCCTTTAAGGGCCTCGCACATACCTTCGAGACGACCGTCCACTGCTTGCAAGTGATCAAGCAACTGACCAATCGCACGCGCCACCGGATCTGGCATGTCTTCGCTGACCCCGTAAGCATCAAAACCCAGCTTCTCGGCGATCGCCTTGCGCTTGGCCTCTACATCATCACTGGACTTGATAATGATCCGCCCCGGAATCCCCACGGCCGTAGCACCTGCAGGGACAGCCTTGGTGACAACCGCGTTGGAACCGATCTTGGCGCCAGCACCAACAGTGAACGGCCCGAGCACCTTGGCGCCCGCACCCACCACAACGCCGTCTTCCAGCGTCGGATGGCGCTTGCCCGCGTTCCAGCTGGTGCCTCCCAGGGTAACGCCCTGATAGAGCGTTACGTCATTGCCGATTTCAGCCGTTTCGCCAATCACAATACCCATGCCGTGATCGATGAAAAAACGCCGCCCGACCTTGGCGCCGGGATGGATTTCGATGCCAGTCATCCAACGACCGAAATTCGAAACCACCCGCGCCGGCCATTTCCAACCGTTGGTCCACAGAATGTGTGCCAGCCGATGCAGCCAGATGGCGTGCATGCCGGGGTAGCAGGTCAGCACTTCAAAGGAGTTGCGCGCAGCAGGATCGCGATGAAACACACTCTGAATATCTTCTCGCAGACGCTCGAACATCATTGTTCCTTCCGTTTGTACGGTTCACCACGTGCAGCCTTCTGGGTCTCGGTAAGGATGCCGCGCAAAATACTGATCTCGGAACGATTCACCTCACTGCGGCCGAAAAGGCGACGCAGCCGGGCCATCAAGTGGCGAGGTTTTTCCGGATCGAGAAAGCCGATAGCCACCAGCGTTGATTCGAGATGGCCATAGAAGCCTTCCATCTCATCCATGGTCGCCAGGTCAGCGCTGCGCACCGAGGTCACTTCAACTTTTTCGACCTTGGTGGGCTGGCCCTGCGTAGCCAGCCACGACATGCGCACCTCGTAGCTGAGGACCTGCACCGCCGCAGCGAGATTCAGCGAGCTGAACTCTGGATCAGACGGGATATGCACGTGGTAATGACATCGCTGCAGTTCCTCGTTGGTCAGGCCGGCGTATTCACGACCAAACACCAGCGCGACTTCTGCGCCCTGCCCTGCCTGCTCGGCAGCCATCACGCCCGACTCACGCGGGTCGAGCAACGGCCACGGAATACGACGGTCGCGGGCACTGGTGCCCATGACCAGATTGCATCCCACCAGAGCATCTTCAAGGGTCGCGACGACCTGAGCCTTCTCCAGAATATCGCCAGCGCCCGAAGCGCGGGCATCCGCTTCATGGTGAGGGAAGAACTGCGGATCAACGAGCACCAGGCGCGAAAGCCCCATGTTTTTCATGGCACGAGCAGCCCCACCGATGTTACCGGGGTGACTGGTACCGACCAGGACAACACGAATGTTTTGCAGCAAGGCGAGTGCTCACAGATAAAGTAGAGGGGGTGAAATCTTACAGAACCACCGAGGTGAACGCCATGAACGGTTGCGGCTTGCTAAATACGGGCGTGACGCGGGACCTACTCTAGCCGGGAAGGCGGCATTTCTGACGATACAAATGCGTCGCCTGTAACGACCTCTCCCCGGCCAAAGCAGATCCCACGACTTCACACCAATATCCAGCATTGCGCAGATTCCGTGGGAGCTGGGCTTGCCCGCGATAAGGCTGGATGCAATCTGGAGTGAACTGCGTCCAGCCTTATCGCGAGCAAGCTCTGCTCCCACAGGAACCAATATCTGACGATACAAATACGTCGTCTGTAGCGGCCTTTCCCCGGCCAAAGCAGACCCCACGACTTCACAGCAATATCCAGGATTACGCAGATCCTGTGGGAGCCGGGCTTGCCCGCGATAAGGCTGGATGCAATCTGGAGTGAACTGCGTCCAGCCTTATCGCGAGCAAGCTCTGCTCCCA
>NZ_JAWHNU010000016.1:39358-39507 GCF_032582135.1 Pseudomonas syringae group sp. J309-1
CAGGAACCACTGTCTGACGATAGAAATGCGTGGCCTGTAGCGACCTCTCCCCGGCCAAAGCAGATCTCACGACTTCACACCAATATCCAGCATTGCGCAGATCCTGTGGGAGCCGGGCTTGCCCGCGATATGGCTGGATGCAATCTGGA
>NZ_JAWHNU010000016.1:39607-57109 GCF_032582135.1 Pseudomonas syringae group sp. J309-1
ATTGCGCAGATCCTGTGGGAGCCGGGCTTGCCCGCGATATGGCTGGATGCAATCTGGAGTGAACTGCGTCCAGCCTTTATCGCGAGCAAGCTCTGCTCCCACAGGAACCAGCGTCTGACGATACAAATGCGTCGCCTGTAACGACCTCTCCCCGACCAAAGCAGATCCCACGACTTCACACCAATATCCAGGACTGCGCAGATCCTGTGGGAGCTGGGCTTGCCCGCGATAAGGCTGGATGCAATCTGGAGTGAACTGCGTCCAGCCTTATCGCGAGCAAGCTCTGCTCCTACAGGAACCAGTGTCTGACGATACAAATGCGTCGGCTGTAGCGACCTCCTCCCGGCTAAAGCCGGTCCCACGACATTGGCGACATACTCAACACATCCAGTTAACCACTGGAAAAGTTCCGCCACAGCCAATACAATGTTCGGCTTTCTTTAACGACCTAGGTGAAACGTCCATGCAGCCCATGCTGAATATCGCGCTGCGCGCCGCCCGCAGCGCCAGCGAATTGATCTTCCGCTCCATCGAGCGCCTGGATACCATCAAGGTCGATGAAAAAGGTGCGAAGGATTACGTCAGCGAAATCGATCGCGCTGCCGAGCAACTGATCATCACCGCCCTGCGCAAGGCATACCCGACTCACGGCATCCTTGGCGAAGAAACCGGAATGCATGAAGGCAGCGGCGAAGGCGCTGACTACCTGTGGATCATCGACCCACTGGACGGCACCACCAACTTCGTTCGCGGCATCCCGCACTTCGCCGTCAGCATTGCCTGCAAACATAAAGGCCGTCTGGCTCACGCAGTGGTTCTGGATCCGGTTCGCCAGGAAGAATTCACCGCCAGCGCCGGTAACGGCGCACAGCTCAACGGTCGCCGTATGCGCGTCAGCCCGCGCACCAGCCTTGATGGCGCCCTGCTCGGCACCGGCTTCCCGTTCCGCGACGACCAGATGGACAACCTGGAAAACTACTTGGGCATGTTCCGCAGCCTGGTAGGTCAGACCGCAGGCATCCGCCGTGCAGGCGCTGCCAGCCTGGACCTGGCCTACGTAGCTGCCGGTCGCTTCGACGCATTCTGGGAATCGGGCCTGTCCGAGTGGGACATGGCTGCAGGCGCACTGCTGATTCAGGAAGCAGGCGGTCTGGTCAGCGACTTCACAGGCGGTCACGACTTCCTGGAGAAAGGCCACATCGTTGCTGGTAACACCAAGTGCTTCAAAGCTGTTCTGACCTCCATCGCACCGCACCTGCCGGCCACGATGAAGCGTTAAGATTCAGCCCCATAAAAAAACCGGCCAAGCGCCGGTTTTTTTGTGCCTGCCACTTTCCGCCAGACCAAAAAAGAAAAAGCACCCGAAGGTGCTTTTTCTGATCAACGCAGACTCAAAACTTATTGCTGGTTTTGACCCAGAATCAGCTGGCCTTCCTTGTTGACTGGAATCTGACCGCCTGGATCACGATCCATGCGCACCTGACCCACCTTGTCGTTCAGCTTGTACTTCACGTCATAACCCACGACCTTGTCGCTGATGTCATTGACCGTGTTGCAGCGAGTTTCGGTGGTGGTGTAAGTGTCGCGGTTCTGCATGCCTTCCTGAACCTTGTTACCGGCATAGCCGCCGCCAACAGCGCCCGCTACGGTGGCGATCTTCTTGCCGTTACCGCCGCCTACCTGGTTACCCAGCAAGCCGCCTGCAACAGCGCCGATCACACTGCCCACAATCTGGTGCTCATCCTTGACCGGAGCACGCTTGGTAACGGTTACATCTTTGCAAACTTCACGCGGCGTTTTTATTTGCTGTTTAACCGGCTCGACTGCCAGTACATCCGCATATTCCGGGCCGCTTTTAACGAGGCTGTAGGTGGCAACAGCACCGCCAGCCGTAACAACGGCAGCGCCCAGCACAGCACCAACAAGCAACGATTTGTTCACGTGAACCTCCTGACCATCTCAAACGTAGTTTCCTACGCAGTGCTTGGGGTCGTTACCGTTCCAGCGTGAGCCTCGGCAATCCACGAACCCAAGCCTTGGAGCATAAAAAAGGGCATGAGTTCAATACTCATGCCCTTTTGGCATCACACTCGGAGAGAACTGCGATCAGGGTAGATCGTCAGCCTTATCGACGACCACAGGAGGAATAAGGTCCTCAGTGGTCAGGTTCAGCCAGATCAGCACCACGTTCGCGATGTAGATGGAGGAGTAAGTACCCGCCACAACACCTACGAACAGCGCGATGGAGAAACCTTCGAGGTTGTCACCGCCAAACACCCACAAAGCAGCAATCGCCAGCAAGGTCGAAACCGACGTTGCGACAGTACGCAGCAGCGTCTGGGTGGTGGAGATGTTGATGTTCTCGATCAACGACGCCTTGCGCAGCAGACGGAAGTTTTCCCGCACGCGGTCGAATACGACGATGGTGTCGTTTAGCGAGTAACCGATGATCGCCAGCACCGCCGCCAGCACCGTCAGGTCGAAGGTGATCTGGAAGAACGACAGGATACCCATGGTCACCACAACGTCGTGGATAAGGGAGATGATCGCACCCACCGCGAACTTCCACTGGAAGCGGAAAGCCAGGTAGATCAGAACACCGCCCAGAGCCAGCAGCATGCCCAGCCCACCCTGGTCGCGCAGTTCTTCACCCACTTGCGGGCCTACGAACTCGACACGCTTAACGGTAGCCGGGTTGTCGCCACCTGCTTTACGCAGCGCATCGGCAACCTGAGAACCCAACTGCGGATCTTCACCGGGCATACGCACCAGCAGATCGGTAGTAGCGCCAAAGCTCTGCACCACAGCATCGTGATAACCGGAGCTGACCAGCTCTTCACGAACCTTGCCCAGATCGGCAGGACGCTCGTAAGTCAGCTCGATCAGCGTACCGCCGGTAAAGTCCAGACCATAGTTGAGGCCCTTATGGAACCAGCTGAACAACGCCAGTGCGGTAAGGAGCATCGTAACGGCGAACGCAATATTGCGAACGCCCATGAAGTTAATGGTACGTAACATGGCAGCCCCTTAAATCCACAACTTCTTGAAGTCACGCCCGCCATAGATCAGGTTGACCATTGCGCGGGTCACCATGATGGCCGTGAACATCGAGGTAAAGATCCCGAGCGACATGGTCACCGCAAAACCCTTCACAGGGCCGGTGCCCATTGCGAAGAGAATGCCGCCGACCAGCAGCGTCGTCAGGTTGGCGTCGAGGATCGCGGTATAGGCGCGGTCGAAACCTTCATGAATCGCACGCTGGACAGTCATGCCATTGGCGATTTCCTCGCGTATCCGCGAGAAGATCAGCACGTTGGCGTCCACCGCCATACCCATCGTCAAGACGATACCGGCAATACCCGGCAACGTCAGTGTTGCACTCAGCAGCGACATCAACGCCAGCAGCATGACCATGTTCAGCGCCAGAGCGACTGTTGCGATCAAGCCGAAGAAGCGATAGATCGCCATGATGAACAACGACACGAACAGCATGCCCCACAGGGACGCATCGATACCCTTGGTAATGTTGTCAGCACCCAGGCTCGGGCCGATAGTGCGCTCTTCAGCGAAGTACATCGGCGCAGCCAGACCACCGGCACGCAGCAACAGCGCCAGCTCGGAAGACTCACCCTGACCGTTCAGACCGGTAATACGGAACTGAGCACCCAGCGGCGACTGAATGGTCGCCAGACTGATGATTTTCTTCTCTTCCTTGAAGGTCTGAACCGGCACGTCTTTCTCGACGCCGTCGACCATCTGCTTGGTGTAAGTAGTGGTTGGCTTCTGCTCGATGAAGATCACCGCCATGCTGCGGCCCACATTGCTGCGGGTTGCACGGCTCATCAAATCACCACCGTGACCGTCCAGCGTGATGTTCACCTGTGGACGACCATGCTCGTCAAAGCTGGCCTTGGCGTCAGTCACCTGATCACCGGTGATGATCAGACCACGCTCCACAGGAGCTGCCGGACGACCGCCTTCGCGGAACTCGAACATCTCGGTAGTGGCTTTGGAGTCATCCGGACCTGCGCCCAGACGGAATTCCAGGTTGGCCGTCTTGCCCAGAATACGCTTGGCTTCAGCGGTGTCCTGCACGCCCGGCAACTCAACCACGATGCGGTTGGCACCCTGACGCTGAACCAGAGGCTCGGCAACACCCAGCTCGTTGACCCGGTTACGCACCGTGGTCAGGTTCTGCTTGATGGAGTAATCGCGGATTTCGTTGATTTTCGCCGGAGTCATCGCCAGGCGCAGAACAGGAATCCCGTTCAGTTCAGCCGGAGTGATCTCGAAATCGGTGTAATTCTTGCGAACCAGTACGCGGGCTTCTTCACGGGCAGCGTCATCGCTGAACCCCAGTTGAATAGCGCCACCCAGTTGCGGCAGGCTGCGATAACGCACCTTTTCCTTGCGCAACAGGCTTTTGACTTCGCCTTCATAAACTTTCAGACGCGCATCCAGCGCCTTGTCCATGTCAACTTCCAACAGGAAGTGCACACCACCGGACAAGTCCAGGCCCATCTTCATCGGGGTTGCGCCAAGATTACGCAACCATGTCGGAGTGGTACGTGCCAGGTTAAGTGCGACGACATAGTCATCACCCAACACCTTGCGCACAACATCCTTGGCTGGCAGTTGGTCTTCCTGCTTGGTCAGACGCAACAAACCGCCTTTGCCATTCTCGGCCAGGGAAGAGGCCTTGACCGCGATTCCGGAATCAACAAGCGCTTTGCTCGCACGCTCCAGATCAGCCTGACCCACCTGCAACGCAGTGCTTGCGCCGCTGATCTGGATCGCTGGATCGTCAGGGTAGAGATTGGGTGCGGAATAAATAAAACCGATCACCAGCACCGCCAGGATCAGTACGTATTTCCACAGAGGGTATTTGTTCAGCATCACGCCGCCCGCTTATAACGCGGGGCGCCTTGCGCGCCCCGTCGATTGGTAAAAGTCTGAATCTTAAATCGCTTTCAGGGTGCCCTTTGGCAGCGTGGCAGCAATAGCGCCCTTCTGCATTTTCAGCTCAACAGTGTCGGAAACTTCGATAACCACGTAGCCGTCACTCACTTTAGTGATCTTGCCAGCGATACCGCCGGTAGTAACCACTTCGTCGCCCTTCTGCAAGTTGCCCAGCAGATTCTTCTGCTCTTTGGCGCGCTTGGCCTGTGGACGCCAGATCATCAGATAGAAGATGACCAGAAAGCCGACCAGGAAGATCCATTCAAAACCGCCACCCATAGGGCCGGCAGCAGGTGCAGCAGCATCCGCGAAAGCGGGAGAGATGAAAAAGCTCATTTAGCACTCCAGTTGCATAATTAAGTAGAAAGCAGAAAAACTTGTTTTGACTCAGTCCATCGGCGGCGTTGGAATCCCGCGCTTGGCATAGAAGGCATCGACAAAGGCGGCCAATGTACCTTGTTGAATAGCCTCGCGCAAACCAGCCATAAGGCGCTGGTAATGCCGCAAATTGTGGATCGTATTAAGCATGCTTCCCAGCATTTCGCCGCACTTGTCCAGGTGGTGCAGATAAGCGCGCGAGAAGTTCTGACAGGTGTAGCAATCGCAGGTCGGATCCAGCGGCGAATCATCATGACGATGGAACGCGTTACGGATCTTCAATACACCTGTATCAATGAACAAATGACCGTTGCGGGCATTGCGGGTCGGCATCACGCAATCGAACATGTCGATTCCGCGGCGCACACCCTCAACCAGATCTTCAGGCTTGCCTACCCCCATAAGGTAACGAGGTTTTTCAGGGGGCATCAGGCCGGGCAGGTAATCCAGCACCTTGATCATTTCATGCTTGGGTTCACCCACCGACAGACCGCCAATGGCCAGGCCATCAAAACCGATCTGATCCAGGCCTTCCAGCGAGCGTTTGCGCAGGCTTTCGTGCATCCCGCCCTGAACGATACCGAACAGCGCAGCCGTGCTTTCACCATGCGCGACTTTCGAACGCTTGGCCCAGCGCAGCGACAGCTCCATGGACACACGGGCGACATCTTCGTCAGCCGGATAAGGCGTGCACTCGTCGAATATCATCACGATGTCAGAGCCCAGATCACGCTGAACCTGCATCGACTCTTCCGGGCCCATGAACACCTTCGCGCCATCAACAGGCGAGGCGAAGGTCACGCCCTCCTCCTTGATCTTGCGCATGGCGCCCAGGCTGAACACCTGAAAACCACCAGAGTCGGTCAGGATCGGACCTTTCCACTGCATGAAATCGTGCAGGTCGCCGTGGGCCTTGATGACCTCGGTGCCCGGACGCAGCCACAAGTGAAAGGTGTTGCCCAGAATGATCTGCGCGCCGGTGGCCTCGATATCGCGCGGCAGCATGCCCTTGACCGTACCGTAAGTGCCCACCGGCATGAACGCCGGGGTTTCCACCACGCCACGCGGGAAGGTCAATCGACCACGACGCGCCTTGCCGTCAGTGGCCAACAACTCGAAAGACATACGACTGGTGCGGCTCATGCGTGATCCTCTGGGCCCGATGCCTTGGGAGCGGTCGGCGCGGGATTGCGGGTGATGAACATCGCATCACCGTAACTAAAGAAGCGGTAACCGTTTTCCACCGCCGCCGCGTAGGCAGCCATGGTCTCGGGATAACCGGCGAATGCCGAAACCAGCATCAACAGCGTGGACTCCGGCAAATGAAAGTTGGTCACCAGGGCATCGACCACATGGAAGGGACGCCCCGGAAAAATAAAGATATCGGTGTCGCCGCTGAACGGCTTCAACACACCGTCGCGCGCGGCACTTTCCAGTGAACGCACGCTGGTCGTACCGACTGCAATCACCCGACCGCCGCGCTCACGACAGGCCGCCACGGCATCCACCACATCCTGGCCGACTTCCAGCCATTCGCTGTGCATGTGGTGGTCTTCAAGCTTCTCGACCCGCACCGGCTGGAACGTGCCCGCGCCAACGTGCAGGGTGACAAACGCCATCTCCACGCCTTTGGCTTTCATGGCATCCAGCAGCGGCTGGTCGAAATGCAGACCCGCGGTCGGCGCAGCGACCGCACCGGCACGCTGGGCATAGACGGTCTGATAACGCTCGCGGTCGGCGCTGTCATCGGGCCTGTCTATATAAGGAGGCAGCGGCATATGCCCGACGCGTTCCAGCAACGGCAAGACCGGCTCGGTAAAGCGCAGCTCGAACAACGTGTCGTGACGCACGACCATCTCGGCTTCGCCACCGCCATCGATAACAATCATCGACCCCGGCTTGGGCGACTTGCTCGACCGCAGGTGGGCCAGCACGCTGTGCGTGTCCAGCACCCGCTCCACCAGAATTTCCAGCTTGCCGCCGGACGCCTTCTGGCCGAACAAGCGCGCCGGAATCACTCGGGTGTTGTTGAACACCATCAAGTCACCGGGGCGTACATGCTCCAGCAAATCGGAAAAATGCTCGTGCCCCAGCGCGCCCGTCACCCCGTCCAGGGTCAACAAACGACTGCTGCGGCGCTCGGCCAAAGGGTGGCGAGCGATCAGGGAATCAGGGAGTTCGAAAGTAAAGTCAGCAACGCGCATGATCGAGTTCGTCTAGCAGGGCCGCGAAGTTTAGCGGAAAGAGACAAAATTGACCATGAAAGGTGATTGACCAACGGTAATACCGTCTGTAGACTTCGCCGCCATTGAGCCCTGATGGCGGAATTGGTAGACGCGGCGGATTCAAAATCCGTTTTCGAAAGAAGTGGGAGTTCGATTCTCCCTCGGGGCACCACGACACACTTCAAGCTGCTGCTCAATGCAGCTTGAATACAAAGAAACCGGCCATTGCGCCGGTTTTTTTGTGGGTGGGATTTGGGTTTTCCGATAATAAAAGACGGTGACCTGCAGGCCTCCTGAGATCCGAAGGCACCGGGTTGAAGATAGCGCCGTAAGGTCTGACACGCATGACTGTCACGTACACTACACGCGAAAAAACTTCCCGGTGCAGACCTAAAGCGCGTAGGAAGTGTCAGTAAGAACTCGTTGATCGCATCTCCAACCCACACTCATGGATGGGCCAATCGTTTGCCTACCTCATCATCAATCGACGCGGGTTATCCCTCATGTCACCGCTAGTGTGCGTCGTGACATTCCAGTTCGTGGCTGGAATGATAGGCTTCTGCGTCGTTTGCCCAAATCCGACTGCTTCACCAGCCTCCAGGAATATCGACCATCCCTCCCGAGCGTGGCGAATCTTCTTCCGGATCATGGCGGTCTGTATGTGCTACATGTTCTCGTCGCTGGTGACAATTATCGTACTGACCAATGTATTTGAGAATTACCATCCACAAGGCCTGTCGGAAATTAAACGCGCGATGCTGATAGCCACGCAGCCCATACCGTTGCTTATCGTTTTTTATTGGTTGCTTGCCAAGGGTCTGCGCAAGGTGGAGCGGAACAGGGTCAAAGCTGGCCAGTGATTGGGTTCGCTGCATTAGCGCTTGAACATTGGCAGGCAGAGATCGCTGCAGCCGGTCAGGAACTACATGATTATTCGGGCTTCACGCGGAGCGAATACCAAGTAGGGGCACCGTTCCATCCGCTTTGAATTCCATCTGGCGGACACGCATACAGAATGGTGCATCCGCTTCCATTTTGAATGGGCAGCTCATTAATGGAACTCATACTGACGCATTTTTGGTCGCGTAAGTCCACGTGGCAAGCGTTCCAGATCGTCGCTCCCGAGCGATTTCAGCAGACCTGCTGCCGGGTTTTCCTGGCATCCCAAAGCGGGATCAGCGATAAGAAAAGCGCATCGTTTACCCATAAGGATATGAAATACATGACTGGCCGCCTCACTGTTATCTCCCTCGCCGCCGTTGCCTTGATCAACCTCGCCGCCTGCACGCACTACCGCTATGTCAAACCCGAAACCGAGCAGGGCCAGCGTTGCGTGGCTCAACTAGATGCAAGAGTTCAGGCCTGTGAGAAACGGGCAGAGCAAAGCGTTCAGGGCCAGCGGATAATTTACGAGGGGCGAATGGTAGGCTACCGAGCCTGCATGCAGCAGACCCCAGCGACCCCGCAAATTTCAAACCCCTGCGGCTCGGAGCCGACAGACCCTGGCGCAGCACAAAGCAAGATATGCCGTGAGAATTACGAGGAGTCGTTTATTGACTGCGGCGGTCGCCTAGAAGAGGTCAAGGATAACCAGGCCGCTCATCCCGCAAACCGCTAGAGGAGCAACACCATGGCTTCACAACCGAGCTACCTGTTCGCAGCACTAAAGCAGCCGGATGATTCAGGCGTCGCAGCGCTGGTGGCGTTCGGTCTGGTGACCACGGAGGATGAGGTTTTTTATCTGGTTATTCGCTATAACGATTACCCCAAACATCGTTGACGGCGACCATCTCTATCATTCACTTGAAGAAGTGCTTGAAGCTGCGAGCGCGGAGTACGGGATATCTCCACGGGATTGGCGAGACCTTTCGGCGGATGAAATCAGCAAAGTTGGTGCGCAGATTCGCTGACGCTTGAGTCTCGCTGTGATTGGGAGCGCCAAAGCAAAACCGTGCAAGTCGTAACACCAAGCGTCACGACTCACACGGTTACTTGAACCACCGATCAAGGCAGCGGTTTCAGGCTATTGACAATCCCGTCCCAGAATTTCAACGCGTCTTCATCGGATTTAAAATCGCTGCCTTTCTCGTGCGTACCGAGTTCAAGCGCAATATAAGGCCGTGTGTTGGACTCTACTGTGCCTTTGTACTCTAGCTGGAAAGCATAAAACTGTTTGCCATCTACGCGGGCGCTAACCGCAACTTCCTCAGCCTGAATTCCGTTTACCAGGCGAGGCCTTTTCCTGAGGGTCTTGATACTGCCGGAATTAGCAAGCTCTCCTATCGACACGTCGTACTGACGTTTTTCAAATCGCTCTATCAAGCTGTCTTCCTGAGTAAAAATTGCCTTTGTGAGAAAGCTGATATAGGTACCTGGATGTCCCGCAATTTGCGCGCCCATGTAAACAGACTCCAAGAACTTTTCGCTACCAAGCGTCGTGTAGCCCGCCTCTATTGCAAAACCACCCTGCGGAGGAGCCTGGTGTGGCGGTCGGGAGTAAATGGAATTACTTAACAGGCGCATTTTCTCGATGCCACCCTCCAGGCCCTGTTCAGATATGTTTGCTGCCATCATGTGGTAAAGCGTATTTTTGGCAGTGAGCAGGTATACGTTAAAGGTATAAAACTTGTTAAGTCGCGAAACGAGCAATACGCTTCCATTGTCAAGAGGGACCGTTTTCTCGTAAACACTGAAAGTGCCGACCGCTATGCCTTTTTTCAAGTCTTCTACTTTCTGGTCCACAGCTTGATTTATACGGGAGTCTCCCTCGTTGCTGACCCACTCTATTTTTTCGTCAAAGTTTTTATAGTCTGCAGAGATTTCCGACCCGCGAGGCAGTGCGATTTCAAATCTGCCAAAGTAGTGAGTATTCAAGAGGCTTTCGCTTTTGCTGTCTTCATAGGAGCTAGCCAGCACGCTGGTTGCATTAAAGCCTGCTGACACGAGCATGCATAATAAGAATCTGGTCACTGCGTGCAATGTTTCACCCTCATGTCACTTTCTGATATTGGCGGATGGCTTGGAGGTATCGGTGGGAGTCTACCCTTTCGACGGCCAGACAAGCTTGTACATCCCTCCATGAGTAGCCATGCAAGTTTGATCGGTTTCCATCACACAGAGGCTCGCGCTTGCTTTCGCGAACCCTATGAACCCAAGCGCGAGAGCACGAGACAGTTCCTCCAGCAGTTCGAAACCGATCAAAGCAGCCGTCTCGCGGCATTAATGCCCCATCAGCGTATCAATCCCATCCGGCTTGTCGTGCACACCGAAGCGATCCACCAACGTAGCCGTCGCCCGAGTCATGCCGATCACATCAACCACGGCACCAGTCTTGCGCAGTTTCAGCACGACCTTGTCCAGAGCGGCCACTGCTGTGATGTCCCAGAAATGCGCGTCACGCAAGTCGATGGTCAACGTTTCAAGTTCTTCCTTGAGATCGAAGGCGTTGGTGAAGCGATCTGCAGAGCCGAAGAACACTTGTCCGGTGACGTAGTAAGTGCGGTGACTATGTTCCGGATCACGCTGGGAAGTGACGTCCAGAAAACGGGCAATCTTGTTGGCAAAGAACATTGCGGCCAGGAGCGTCCCGGCAATGACGCCGTAAGCCAGGTTGTGAGTGGCGACGACCACAACGACGGTGACGACCATCACGATGTTGGTCGAAAGCGGATATTGCTTGAGGTTGCGGATGGACGCCCAACTGAAGGTGCTGATCGATACCATGATCATCACAGCAACCAGAGCAGCCATGGGAATACGGGCCAGCCAGTCGCCCAGAAACAGCATCATGATCAGCAGTAACACGCCAGCGCTCAGTGTCGACAGACGCGTCCGGCCGCCCGACTTCACGTTGATCATGGATTGTCCAATCATCGCGCAGCCTGCCATGCCGCCGATAAGTCCCGTCGCGACGTTGGCAATGCCCTGCCCTTTGCACTCGCGGTTCTTGTCGCTGGTGGTGTCGGTCAGGTCGTCGACGATGGTCGCCGTCATCATGGACTCCAGAAGTCCGACAACGGCCAGTGCGGCTGAGTAAGGCAGGATGATCAGCAACGTATCGAAGTTCAGCGGCACCTCAGGCCACATGAAGATGGGCAGGCTGTCAGGCAGAGACCCCATATCGCCAACGGTACGCACGTTCAGACCGAGATAGACCGCCATCGCAGTCAACACGATGATGCACACCAGTGGCGACGGTAACAGCCGCCCAACCAAAGGTATGCGCGGGAAAAGATAGATGATTGCCAGACCACCGGCGGTCATCGCATACACCGGCCAGGTGACATCGGTCAGTTCAGGCAACTGAGCCATGAAAATCAGTATGGCCAGCGCGTTGACGAACCCGGTGACCACCGAGCGCGATACGAAGCGCATCAACTCCCCCAGCTTGAGATAACCCGCGAGGATCTGGATGACTCCGCATAGCAATGTGGCGGCCAGCAAGTACTGAAGACCGTGATCCTTTACAAGGTTCACCATGAGCAAAGCCATGGCACCTGTCGCAGCAGAAATCATGGCGGGACGACCGCCCACGAAGGCGATCACGGTGCAGATACAGAACGACGCGTAGAGACCCACCTTGGGGTCGACGCCGGAAATGATGGAAAAAGCGATGGCCTCAGGAATGAGCGCCAATGCGACAACGAGACCCGCGAGCACATCTGCCCGCACGTTACATAGCCAGGCGGCTTTGATTTTTTCAAACATAGATTTACCCATGGCAAACGCACCACTACGCAAAGCGCGGACGGCGCTGTGCAAGGCAGATGCGTCTGTTTCAGTAGAGTTGTGGTGTTGCCACGGCCAATAAAGACACGCAGCAGAAGGCGACCGCAGCTAGAAGGCGGTCAGGGTATTGCGAGGGGGGCGAAGCGCTAAGGCGGCGTAGGCAGCCAGTTCGAATGGAGCAATGTATTTTCCATTGGTGGTCGGATTGCGACGTCGGAATGATAGCGAATCAAGGGAGGGGTTTTCAATTTGAGGGCTGGTCCATCCGACGGACGCGAGGCATAAGGCCCGTTGGCTTTATAAGCGCGAGCGCTGAAGAACAGGAGGTTATTCAGGAATAATGGAGGGACTTTTTTCCAGATGAAGTCCACGGGATGGGGCACCTATTCACTTGCACTTGAGTCCAGCCCGACTTGAGACATGCAGTATCACGAATGCGCCACTCCCTGCCTGCCACAGCGAA
Source organism: Pseudomonas syringae group sp. J309-1 (assembly GCF_032582135.1). Lineage (NCBI taxonomy): Bacteria > Pseudomonadati > Pseudomonadota > Gammaproteobacteria > Pseudomonadales > Pseudomonadaceae > Pseudomonas > Pseudomonas syringae group sp. J309-1. The sequence continues at coordinate 52,361 of NZ_JAWHNU010000016.1, forward strand.
ACATCGCAAGCCATTAACAGATTAATCCGACAGCAATCCTCCCTGTCTTTCATTAGCATTTCCTCACCCAAAGTAGCGCTAAAAGCTACTGACCCAAGCCGCTGGAATTGATAATGGTTGAAGAAGACTGGCTTGCCGCGTGTCGTGATTGGTGTCGAAGGGCGAAATACCTCTCTGACGAAATCGAATGGCAGGCGAAGCCAACACATTCAGGATGGCTTCAAGCTACGAGCATGCTGCTGGATGAGCGCCGAGTCTCAATTCCTCATCTGTATTTCAAAACTATCCCCTCCCTTCAAAGACGATCTTTTCGGGAGTGACGATGGATAACATAAGTTGCAACGACTTCTTTGAGAGATCCGGATGGCACTGCCAGACCATCGAGACCGGTAGCAGGATCGCTACCTACATAAGTACGCCCTTCACGTTACGGGGCGGGAAGTCACTGGACTTTTATCTGTTCGCAGAAGCTGGAAATCTGGAATTCACAGACGACGGCATCACTTTGTTTGCACTGCGTTCTCTTGGCTATCCACTGGGGGATAAACGCAACTGGCGGAGCCTTGAAAACATTGCAATCAGGCATGGCTTTTCACTGTCGGACGCAGGCGCTTTCGAAACTGTTTTTATTGAGTCTGAATTGAGTATCTGGGGTGCGAAAATACTGCGCCTCTTCTCCTCTATCGCCACCTGGGAGGAGGATCGCTTTTCGGAGGGCGACACAGAATTCTCGCTAACCCAAGAAGTTGAACTGATGTTGCGGGCGAAAGATCCGACAAGACACCTGGATCGAAACGTACTTATTAACGTGGGCGGAACTGGAACTCACTTTGACTTTCTATGGGGGTCTACCTATGTCGATTCAGTCACGCCTACGGCCAACGCCATCAATGCACGGTTGAGGAAAGCGCTACTCGTCAACAAAGCTGAAGATCCTGTCGATATGCTTTTCATAGTGGATGACCGGGACAAGCCAACAAAGGCAGATGAGGAGATTGCGGTCCTTGGTGATCTGGCACCAACCATACGCATCACCGACTTCGAGCAGTTTTTCAGCCCCGGTACTCATTAGAAGTCATGCTCAACGCTATCTATTCACCGTACAGCCCTAACGTCTGCTCACCTGCCTCGCCATCTGATCCGTATTTTTCTCCGCCTTCTGAATCTGTATTGAAAATACCCTCCCCCCGATAATCAAGGCCTCAGCAGCCGGGAACCGGCCACTGATAGCGCAGTTTTCAGCGTGCATCTGGACTCGCTACCTCACCCAATATCGGGAGGCCTTATGGGCAAGCTAACGATCTACATGGCGATTTTTTTATTGGTAGCAATCGGCGTGGGTGTGCTGGGTACTATTCCTCCGGGTTGAGGGGATGGCTGATCCGGTGGCAAGCTGGAAGCCGGCGAGTCAGGTTGATCCTGAGGATTGATGTGTGCCTGGCCTGAATGGTCAACTCAGCTCTGATTACAAGCCGGTAGTAGATATTGCTGACCACAGACTGGGTGGAGAGCCTTATCGTGCGCACCTGGAGTGTCGCGGCGATCTACCTGACATCACGATTCGCACCGCAACTGTGTCCCTTCAGGAGACTTGCCCACGATGCAGACGCCGCGGTGTATCAGTTGGACCGCGTTGCATTCATCGCGAGCAAGCTCAGCTCTCACAGAGTTCCGAATCGACCAAACGACAGTGGGGTGTCAGGCGCAGCAGTCTTAGGAGTTATCAGCCCCAAACACTTTCTGTGGGAGGTTCTATGTTGGCCTGCAAACGTTGATCCCGGTAGGAGCGAATTCATTCGCGAAGAGGCCGGTGCATCCGCAGCCTTTGTATCGACTAAAATACTGCCTTCCCGAATGAAGTGGAGCGCCCCCCCGGTCGGTCCAACGGTCCGGCATGAGCTTGAGATGATACCAACCTGTGAGCGGTACTTGCCCGCAATGCGGCACCGGAAGAAGGTGCCGTATTCATGCTGAGCAACAGTAAATGGGCCGAGGCCAAGGCGGCGTGAAGCCAATAAACCAGGCCCGGTTTAACCCGGGCCTGGCTGATCAATCAACCCGAAACCTGATTCGCAAACTGCCCCACTGCGTTCACAACCTGTTGGGCGCCATCCTGAATTTCGACGATGACTTTGCCTGCCTGACCTGACAGCTCCAGGCCTTGTTCGGCCTGTTTTTTGCCGTGTTCGATCACACCGACCGCTTGCTCGGCGAGTGCCTGGTTTTTCTGCACTACGTCGACGATTTCGGCGGTGGCTTTGCTGGTGCGGGAGGCGAGTTGGCGGACTTCGTCGGCGACGACGGCGAAGCCTCGGCCTTGTTCACCGGCGCGGGCGGCTTCGATGGCGGCGTTGAGGGCCAGCAGGTTGGTTTGATCGGCAATGCTGCTGATCGCGGTGATGATCGAGCCGATGATTTGCGATTGCTTGTCGAGTGCGCCGATGCCCTCTACAGCCAGCTCCATTTGAGAAGCCAGGGCGCGCATGACGTCGACGGTTTCCTTGACCACGACGCTGCCTTTACGCGCAGTTTCGTCGGTGTGTTTCGAAATCGTGAAGGCAATTCTTGCAGCTTCGGAGACGGCCTCTTCGCGCTCGACTTGCTCGGTGATGACAGTGGCGAATTTCACAACTTTGTAGAGACGACGGTGAGCATCTGTCACCGGATTGTAGGACGCCTCCAGCCAGACAGAATGGCCACGGCTGTCGATACGCTTGAAGCGATCGACCACGAATTCGCCACGGCGCAGCTTGTCCCAGAACATCTGGTACTGCGGAGAGTTGGCTTCCTGCGCTTCGCAGAAAATACTGTGGTGCTTGCCGACCACTTGCGACAGCGAGTAGCCCATGGCATCCAGAAAGCGTTGGTTGGCTGTGAGCACCGTACCGCTCAGATCGAACTCAATAACGGCCGTGGAACGCTGCAACGCTTCGATCAGGTTTTCGTGCTCACGGGAGGCCTCGATGGTGCGCGTCAGGTCACTGGCGTACACAGAGAACTGCGTGACCTTGCCAGTGCTGTTGGTAACCGGCTGAACAATCACCCGCAACCAGGCTTCCTTCTGATCACCACGGAAAATCTGCAGCGCCCCAGCCCAGTGCTTGCCTTGCTGAATCGCTTTGCTCATGCGCGAAAAGTGATCAGTGCTCTGGGCGTATTTGGGCACCATTTCCAGCAACGAGCGGCCGACCAACTCGCTGCTGGTGTAGCCCATTTCCTGTTCGAATTTGCGGTTGACCGACTCGATCTTGCCGCGCTCATCAAGGTTGATGGACAGCATTTCGATTTCGAGACTGTCGCGTACCTGCTCCATGGACGAAAGCTTTTCGCTTATCGTTAACAACTCCTGCTTCAATCGTTTATTGAAAATCATAAAGCAGTAACTCCGCACACGTTTTTTATCAGAGGCAGGCAAGCAGCAATCGGTATTGATTACGCGTAAATATATACGACTGATAGCGGCTGAAACGGCGAAGACTTGAGGCTCTGGAACGAGGTTTCCAGCGAAAAAACGTTGTTTTCGGATAACGGGCTGTATATGCCTGAATAAATTATAAAAAAAAGAAAACCGGATCCAGTGTCTGTTTTTTTTTTCGCGCACCGAAAATAGCTAATCACGATTACGGGGGCGGGTTTTAATCAAGCGCTTGAACTACAGCTGATCACTGGCGGGTCATGTCCAGCGCCTTGCGCCACCACGGCTTTTCCCATGCCTGGGGTGCGGGCAACACATCCGGCATGTCACGCAATTTGATCCACTGTTCGTTTTGCCATTGCAGCAAACAAAGACTTTTGCCGGGCCACTGCATCACGCTAAGGCTGGGTTGCCGGGTTTGCGGGGCTTCACGCAGGGCGGGCATGACTTCGTGGGTCAGCCAGCGGCGCAATGCGCGGTTTTCCGGGACGTAGTGGTGAACCAGCATGGCGTAGGCGCCGGACTCGCTGATCAGTATCTGTTTGCTCCATTGAGCGCTGGCCAGCAGCCACGCAGTACGGTACTGGTCCGGGTCGAGTTTGTAGATGGAGCGTTGATCCAGTGCTTTGCCCATCAGGCGTGCCAGATCCTGTAAACAGAACCAGCCCTGCTCTTCGAGCATCAGGGCGCGCAGCATGCGTTGGTGGCGGAGGAACAGCAGGGGTTCGAAACAATCGGCTGGACGAGTTGGCTGGGGTTGAAGCGCTTGCATCCGTTTAACTCCGTTCGGTCATGGCTTGCCATCCTTAACCCGCTGAGCGGAATAAGGGTGGCAGTTGTGCGAGGGTTAGCGAACCGGCCTCAACAAAACATAAACGCACCGGCAGACCCGAAGGTCTCCGACGCACAACCGCCATAACGTATGTTTCAAGCGTAGATGAACACCTGAAAACTCCGCAGGAGATATGTTTTATTGAGGTTCGGATCGCTAAATCCGGTCGCTTTTTTTGAGCAACGGAGCGGAGACTAGCCGCATGTTTCTTATGCCGCAAGTGCTTACAATGTAAGACTTTAAAAGAAAAATATAGCAATAAGACAGCACTTCAAAGCGCGTAAGAAGTTTCCGCGATATAACCGCTCAATAGGTTGGCACGCCGTAGGTTTCAGAAAATAGTTTCGAACCCTATATCGATTCTCAGCCTCGACAGCCCTCCCCCAACAGAATGCAATTTCCTGAACTGAACCGCTGCCTGTAGGAGTTCACCGCGGTTTTAGGGGCCCCGCGGGGGGGGGGGGGGAGGCACACCCCCGGGCCCGCGCGGCTAACAGCGGGG